>JANQML010000300.1 GCA_028280105.1 Desulfobacula sp.
GACAACCTTTGAAACTGAGTTGTCTAACAACACTCACCGTTGCCGCAGCTGGCATTCTCTTTTCCTTTTATCCAGACCTGGATAATATAGGATGCTCAGCCGACCCCCGGGGAGACGCGGATTGCCTCTGACGGGCAATTGTTGACGCAGGCACCGCATTCCATGCATGCGTTGAAATCGACAATCCCGGCTTTTTTATCCGTCATTTCAAACACCGCCTGCGGGCAGACCAGGGTGCAGAGGCGGCAGCCGATACATTTGTCCGCATCCAGCACCAGGGTTGATACATCATCGAGATATCGGAGTGTTTCCATTGTTGAATTCCTTAAACTATAATCATCATATGGTTTAAAATGCCGAATAAATCCATAATCCGGTTGAAATAATCAGAAAGACCAGTTGAACCGGTATAAACCGTTTCATCTCAAGCTCGACCCCGGAGGGGGATGTAAACGGGGTTGTTCCGGTAAAATTCATGGCCAGGTAAGAGCTGACGGTGACTGAAAATAAAAACAGACCACCTGATCCGGCAATTCCCGGAGTATAAGACCCTGCCGGCAAGATCCAGGTCAGTAGCAAAAGCGCGGATATCCCGCCGATGAGCATGCCCTTTAAGGCAAATTGGCGGAACGGGATAATGGGCAGGCACAAGGGGGTTAAAAAGGCCCCGGAAATAATCCCCGCGGCCATGGCCGCTACACAGACGGGCCCCCGGTCCCAGAGGGAAGAGAATGAGAATCCCCCCGGTCCGAATCCCGAAAGGATGAACAGGATAAATGCGGTGATAAGTGCCGGTTTCAGGACGATCTGAATCTCAACCGGGGTCAGAATAAATCGCTCATAAGTGGTAAAGGTGACTTGGCGCATCTCTTTGTCCGCCTTCCGGTTGTTTTTAAGAAAGGCCGGAATATCGCAGGCCCGCACAGGACCGTAGGTCACACTGAATCCGGATTGCTTTTTCACCTTTCCGGCGGATACTCCTGTGGCCCCCAGCTGGGGAACGATCACCCGGCGGTGGTTCACGACCCGGTCCAGGCGGCTGGATTTAATTCGCCGGACGAGCTCATCTGTGGCAAATGTTCCTTTACCGGCGGCGCACCAGACATTCACCCCTTTTGTATCCAGCACCAGTACCCAGGCATTGATATGGGCCAGCTCTTTCCGCAGATGGTCAAATGTCAGTTTAAAGTTGGCCGTCACCAGCACCTCGCTGGTTTTGTCCGGCTTACCGACGGCGTAGAGCCCCGGTGTCACGGTGTATTTGTGTCTTTTAATCCCGCAGCGGACAAAAAATGTAGTCAAGAGATCATGATAATCCAGCCAGGTCTTGATCACCGGAACCGGTCCGGCGCCGGTTTCAATGAATGCTTTCACATGCCGGCAGAGCGTGAATCCCGCTTTTTCATAATCCCTCAGCGACGGTGCCGGACCGGGAGTCTTCTCCTTTTGTGCGTCTGCAGCGGGTGCCATGACCCCGGCATTTGAAATTAAGATGGATTCTCTCTTTCCGGATGCCGCTTCTCCGCAGCACGGCTTTTTTTGTTTCGGTGATAGCCCTTCCATTGCCTCTCCGTTGTTACAGGTTTTTAACATAGGTTTTGATTTGGTTTAATACCGCTTTATCCACGCAAAAATAGGTTTTCGGCCCTTCTATTTCTCCGCAGACGATTCCCGACTCCTTGAGCAGTTTGAGGTGCTGGCTGATGGTGGACTGGGAGTAGGGGAATATATCGACGATTTCACCGCATACACAGGTGTTGATTTGAATCAGGTGCTCCACGATTTTAATCCGGGTGGGGTGGCCGAGTGCTTTGAATGCTTTTGCAAGCTGGTCGATGGTCATCATATTAATCTTCCATTATCGTTAATCGCCAATAGACGATAAATAAAAATAGAGCCAATGTCAAATAAAAAAAATAAAACTCGAAAGGGACCGAAATTCAAGGCCTTTGGTTAGTTGTGGGGTGATTTAGAACGGATTCGTTCACTTGACTTCTGGTTCTTAGTACAAATGATAAACAATTTTAATATGATATAAGGATTAAAACCGTTGAAAGAATTAAAAGGATCGCAAAGAAAGTATTTACGCGGACTTGCCCATAAACTGAATCCGTCGGCATTCATTGGTCAAAAAGGGGTAACGCCTGCCTTGCTGGAAGAAATTGAACAGGCCTTGGGTGCCAGTGAACTGATCAAAGTAAAATTTGTCGATTTTAAAGAAAAAGACCAGAAAACTGAGCTTCTTGAAAGCATCGTTTCAAGTACCCGGTCTCACCTTGCCGGTATGGTCGGGCACGTGGCCATCCTCTATCGGCAGAACGCCGATGTGGAAAAAAGATCGATCAAGCTGCCGTAATACCTATTTCCTCTATCCGGTGTCATGCATTTAAAAAATCAACGGCAACCTGTTCGGACCAGTACCGGTTTTTCCGGTTAAAGGAGACAAACCCCACGTGACCGCCGGATTCCGGTGTACAAAGTGTCACGTTTTTATTGGCTTCCGCCTCGCTGTACGGAAAACAGGTGTCGGATAAAAAGGGATCGTTCAGTGCATTCACAATCAATGTCGGTGTTGGGATGTTCCGGATGTGGGGTTTGCTTGAGCATTTTTGCCAATAGTCCTCTGCATTGGCAAACCCATGGATGGGAGCGGTGTAGCGATCGTCAAATCCCTTGAAATCTTTTATTTTCTGAAAACCCGTATCGTCAATCCGATCGGGGAATTTTTTTTTCTTGGCTTTTATTTTCTGATGGAGCAGGATCAGGAACCGCTTCATATAAATCAGGTTGGAATTTTTTTTCATCATCTTTGCACTGCCTTTCAGATCGCAGGGAACGGAATAGACAACCGTCTTTGTAATGATGGGATCAGGGGTTTCCCGGCCCAGGTAGAGAAGGGTCAGATTACCGCCCAGGCTGAATCCGATCAGTGAAATCTGTGAGTATCGTTTCAGCCGCTTGGCATGGGAAATGACAAGAGAGAGGTCATCGGTCACGCCGTTATGGTATGAGCGCAGCTGCCTGTTTGTCTCCCCGCTGCAGGACCGGTAGTTCCACGCCATGGCATCCCACCCGCCCTGGTTGACGGCTTTGACCATCCCTCTGACATAGGTCCGGTTCGAATTGCCTTCTAGACCGTGCGAAATGATGGCCAGGCGGTCATTGTCACGAACGGACCAGTCCAGATCGATGAAATCTCCGTCCGGGGTAAAAATACGCTCCCTCTGGTAAGCAACCTTGGTGACCCTCCGAAAGATATTGGGGAAGATGCTCTGTATATGCCCGTTTCTGAAAAAAGCAGGGGGCTGGTAGGTGTATTCGTGTTTTGTCATGGGTCATCCTCATTAACTCTGTTTTAATATACGTAGATTTGATATATTAATTCTCTTTTTATGTAAAACAATTAATTCAAATAAGGATGGAAAGACCCCATGAAGGTTGGAATCATCGGCCTGCCCCAGACAGGCAAAAAAACCTTGTTTCAGATTTTAACGGGCAACCGGATCAGTGAGCCCTCAAAAGCATTCAAACCGGTGCCCGGTGCCGCAGATATTCTGGACTCAAGATTTAATCGGCTCACAAAGATGTATGATCCCAAAAAAAATGTCAGGGCCCGGATTGAACTTGTTCTGCTGCCGAAGATGGAAGCGGAAACCATTTCAAGGGGAGATATATTCAGGGATATCGCCGATATGGATGCCATCTGTCATGTGGTTCGTGCATTTGAAGACGAGGCCGTCTACCATGCTGAAGGATCTGTGGATGCACAACGGGACTTTGAAATGGTCAACTCTGAGCTGATCATGCATGACCAGATCTTTGTTGAAAAGAGAATCGAGCGGCTTGAGGCCATGATTAAAAAGATAAAGGACGAGGATCAGCAAAAAGAGCTTGATCTGATGAACAGGCTCAAAGACCTTCTGGAACAGGAAAAACCCTTACGGTTGATCTCTCTTTCCGATGATGAAGAAAAGATGATCAGAAGCTACCCCTTTATTACCCGAAAACGGCTGGTGGTTGCCGTCAATGTATCTGAAGAGGACCTTGAGAATCAGTCCATCCTGGATGGCTTCAGTACCAACTGCAAAGAAGACGATATCGAGTTTATGCTCGTTTCCGCAAAGGTTGAAGCCGAGATCGCCATGCTGGATACCCAGGAAGAAAAAGATGAATTTTTGCAGGATATGGGGATTCAGACAACCGCACTTGAGAACCTGACCAGACTCTGTCTGAAATCCCTGGACCTGATTTCATTTTTCACGGTGGGAAAAGATGAGGTCCGGCAATGGCTGGTGAGAAACGGTTCAAAAGCACCCAAAGCCGCCGGTGTCATTCACTCGGACCTTGAAAGAGGGTTTATAAGGGCAGAGGTGTTTAAATACGATGAACTCATGGCTGCAGGCAATGAAGCCGAGCTTAAAAAGAACGGGCAGGTCTATGTTGAAGGCAAAGAGTATACGGTGATGGATGGAGACATTTTAAATATCCGCTTCTCTGTTTGATGGAGCAAATTGCGGTTTTAAAGATGAAAAAGGTCTTAAGCGATCTTATTGAGCTGTCTGGTTTATTTACCAGCGTCCTTTCGGGCGGACCACCGAATCGATTTTTGTTTTCTCTTTCAGCAGGGCCCGGGCTTTTTTAGCCTCTGCCATGGTGCTGAAATTGCCGGACCTGACAATATGCCATGCCCGTTTTTTTTTATCCACAAGAACCAGCACCCGTGAGTCAAATCCGTTTTTCTCTATCTTCTCTTTCAAACGCATGGCATTGTCAGGATTCTGAAACGCACCGGCCTGCAATGCATACACCTGGACTTGTGACGTTGAATCTTTAACAATGGCTTCTTTTTTAACGGGTTCACCCGATCGGATCGACTCATTTTTCGCGATCCTTTTTTTGAGTGCCGAAAGCTTATCCCTGGCATAGGCATTTTCAGGGTCTTTTTTTACGGCTTCTTCATAGGTCTCAATGGCGCTTGCATACTCTCCTTTTTCTGCCAGAAGATCGGCTTTGTAACTGATGGCCCAATAAAAATCAGGATTGAGCTGGATCGTCCGGTTCAGATCCGCCAGCGCCCGGTCGTTTTGATTCAGTTCTGCCAGGCTGAGGGCCCGGTTAAAAAAGGCCACGGCATTTTCAGGTGCCAGTTGGATCTCCATATCATAGTTTTCAATGGCTTTTTCATACTCTTTTTTATAGTACCAGGCGACCCCGAGATTGGAGTAAAGCCCCTGCAGTTCCGGGAAGATTGATTTTGCCTTTTCAAAGTCCTGGATGGCCAGATCGAATTTTTCCAGTTTCATATAGGACACCCCTCTGTTTTTATACGCATCCGCGTTTCCCGGGGCGTTTTCAATCAGCTGTGTAAACCGGTCAACGGCAGCCTGATACTGCCCCTGTTTGAACAAAGAGACACCGGTATCAAAAATTTCTTTATTGGTTAATGAGAAGGCGGTGCTGGAAAACAAGACGATCAGTAAAATTAGAAAACCGTTTTTTTTCAAAAGAGGACTCCATTTTTATTTGTATTGCATAACCGTTATATTATATAAATGCACATGATCAATTCAATAAAAAAATATTTTAAAAAGGCAAAGGAAGAAGCCGGTAAAGAATACTCTATATCCAACTCCGGTCAGGCAATTCCCGGTTCAAGCCCTTCCGAAGACACCGGCGAATCCCGCCTGCCCAGTGCATGGACCGGTGTCGATCTGGACGGAACCCTGGCCTATTGGGACAGCGGCTCCTCGATTGAGAGAATCGGAGACCCGATTCCGAACATGCTGGATCTGGTAAAAAAGATGATTAAAAACGGAATCCGGATAAAAATTTTTACGGCACGGGCAACCGACCCGGATCAACTGCCGATTATCCGAAAGTGGCTTAAAAAGAACGGGTTAGGCGAGCTTGAGATTACCAGTGTAAAAGATTATTATATGCAGCGGCTTTATGATGACCGGTGTATTCAGGTGGAACGGAATACCGGGCGTCTGATTGTTGATAAATAATCCTGGCCAAAAGACTTAAGGATACGTATCTGTTTAAAATCGTACCTTTAGATTTTTCCAACCTTTAAGGGGATTGATATGAAGTATGTCTATTATATTGTTGCCATTGTGGTTCTCTTTTCCGCACTGGCGGCGTATGGATTGTTCGATACGCGGCTTGAAATCTCAGAGCCGGTGTTGTCCGTTAATGACCGGATTTTTTCAAAAGCAGAGCTGGACCGCCTGATGGAGATCACCCCGCCGGATATGACCCGGGAAGAATTTATCGAATCCTTGATTGAAAAACAATTACTGATTCAGGAGGCGATCAGGCAGGATATCAACAGAGAGGAAAATTTTAGGTTATCTGTTCAAAATTTTTATGAGCAGTCTCTGATTAAGATTTTACTGGATAGAAAACAGGAGAACATCACCGTTGACGTGACAAACCAGGAGATCGCAAGATATGAAGAATTATCCCGGAAAAAAGTCACGGTCAGCAAATTGACCTATCCGTCCATGACCGATCTTAAAAACAGGACCGGCGAAAAAACGCAGACCATTGCCGAGCCTTTTATCAACCTTTCACAGGATTTAAAGTTTATTCTGCTTAATTTAAATCCGGGTGACTCTTCAGACCCGAAACGCACAAGGGACCAAGGCGGTGTGATCTACCGGCTTGAGGAAATCACCGACCTTGAGTTAACGGAAAAGGATCAGGTAAACGCCGGATTTGATGTAAAAAAGGTTTCCTTATTTCTGCGGGACAAGAAAAGGGAACAGGTCGTTGAAACATGGTTGAAATCAATTCGGGACGCTGCAGACATCTGGAGGGAAGAATAATGAATCCACCGTATAAAAGACGCAATTATTTTATCAACAAAGAGTTTCAGGGACGGTATATTTTTAATTACTTTCTGCTGGCTACCATCGGCAGTCTTGTCTTTATAGGGATCTTCAGTTTTTTTTCATCAAATACCCTCTCCATTGTGTATGATAATTATCACCTTCAGCTCGGGGTCACCCCCGGGATCCTGTTTAAAAAGATTCTGAGCACCCAGTGGCTTTTTGTTGTTTTCGGCGGCGGCCTGATTATCATTATCACCCTGATTCTGACCCACCGGGTGGCCGGGCCTTTTTACCGGTTTGAAAATTCTTTGGACGAGATGATTGACGGCAATCTCTCCAATAAGATTATTCTGCGCCGAAAAGATGAAGGAAAAGAGCTGGCTCAGAAGATTAACGCGTTTAACTATGAGTTGAGCGATAAACTGGCTATTATGGAAAATTTTAATTCCAATATCGCGGTCTCGTCCGAACAGCTGAAAAACGCCTTGGCACAATCCGGGCTTGATAAAGACCGGTATGCACCGATACTCAATGAAATTCTTAAAAATCAGAAAAATATTCAGACCTTGATTGATGACTATACGTTTTCCAGAGAACGGCTATAGGAAATCTCTTTAATGAACCGGCCACTTTTTATCCTTGCAGCGGTTTTCATCGCTGGAATCCTTTTTTTTCAAACAAAAGAGGCCGGGGCGGGTGAGTTCGAGACCCGGTATGCCACGGTCACATATTTTGATATGAAGGATCTTCGTGAATTCAACAATGAACTTTATATGGGGCGGCTGAGATCCCGCTATAAGGTGCAGGGGGATACTGTCCAGGATGAGGTAGGGGCCAAGATCGATTTTATTGTTGAAAGAGTGATGACGGTTCTGGATATGTATCCGCGATCCTTAAAATTTTTAATCGAAATACACGCTGACGAACGGAAGGTCCAGCAGGAGTTTCGAAGGCTATATCAGGTGGATGTGAAATATATCGCCTTTTACTCTCCCTCACGGGATAAGATCTTCTTTTCGGCCGATAACGGCAGGTTGAGGGTGGTGGCCCACGAAATCGGCCATGTCGTGGTTGAAAACTATTTTACCATATCCCCACCCCGGCGGATTCATGAGGTACTGGCCCAGTTTGCTGAAAAGCATGTCACTGATTAATTTTTTGAATCATTCTTAACGCATGGCGATTTTCCGGATCCAGCAGCAGTGCATAATCATATTTTTCCTTTGCCTTGTACAGAATTCCCTGCCGGTAATAGAAATCACCGAAAACAGCCTTAATGACAGGATTCAGCGGCAGGTGCGTTTCAGCACGCCGGAGCACGTACATGGCATTTCTCATATCCCCATGTTTGGCAAACATTTGGTAAATTTCTAAAAATTGATATCTTTTTTTCCGTTCCTGTTGCTTCCGGGTTTTGAACCGGCTGAATGTCTGGTTTTCAATCAGATCCAGTGTTTCAATATACTGGTCAAAGGATTCGATGATATTTCCGGTATTAAAGAGGTATTTGGCAAAGGCCAGGGACGGGGCCGGCGCATCCGGTATTGCCTTTTCGATTCTGTCTTTATCAAAGCCGGCAATGATCATGGAGGTCAAGGCCCGTTCAATCAATTTTGCGTCTAAAACAAGTGCCTGCTTCATGTGGGCAAGGCCGCTGTCATATTCCTTTTGTGTAAAGAGCCATGTGGCATATTCAAAGGTATATTCAGGCTGGCTTCTGGCATATTGCATGCTCTTCTTAAAAGCCAGTTCGGCAGATTCACTCTCCCCCTGCAACGCTGAGAACCGTGCAAACCGATTTAAATATCTGGCGTTTAGCGGGTCCAGATTTAAGGCGGAGATATAAAACCGTCTTGCCTGATCCGGCTCGTTTAAAAACCAGGATGTATTGGCTTTAAAAAACGGATATTCAGGGTGCAGGGGATCGAGTTTTGATGCATATGCTGCCACCTGTCTGCTTTTTTCAAGCATATCCGGCGGGTTCCGGGGACTTAACGTGTAATCTTTGATATTGGAAAAATAGAAGATTCCCCCCAGATTTGAGATGTTGAACGTAAACACGGACAGGGCAAAAATCAGGGCTGCCATACAGGAAAATGGCTTCGCACGCAGGGATGTGACCGGAGAAAGACGGGTTACCCGGCTTTGTTTCCGGATGCCGGTATTGGCTGCAGATACGGCGATACCGGCACTTAAAAAGAACCAAAGGCCGTTGGCACCGATATGAAGATTGAAATCGGTAAAACTGTGAAAGAGGATGGAGACCATCCCGGTGATGCTCCCGATATAGAGGTAGATGGAAAATCCATCCCGCCGCCGTGAAAAAACCTGAAATGTTTTATAAAAAAGGGTCAGCAGAAAGGCGGCTGCCAGGCTAAAGCCGATCATGCCGCCGTCGGAAAGCATTTCCAGATAGTCGTTGTGGGCATGGCTTAAGTAATTATCACTCTGATAAGAACGGTAGAGCGGATAAATATGGGAAAAGGTTCCCATGCCGGTTCCTGTCACGGGGTGGTCCCGGATGATTTCCTTAGTATCTTTCCAGAAGTCAAGCCGGGCTTCGTAAATAACACCCTGGGCCTTTTTTAGTGCGGCAAAGCGATCAAAGATCTGGTCCCAGCCAAACCAGCCAATGGAGACGGCACTGATCATTATGACACCGATGATCAGCATGGTATTGCCCCTGCTGATTTTTCGTTTCATCAGCAGATAGGTGAACACCACAAGGGAGAGGCAGGTGCTGATCATGGCTCCCCGGGAGAGGCTGACAAAGATGGAGACAAGGACCAGGAGGGCGGCGGCTCCGATCAAAATATGGATGTTTGCCTTTTCCTGGCTGAATATCTCTGCAATACCTTTTAAAATAGAGGTATTTCCGATTCTCGGCCGGTAAAATAGAAAGAGTCCCAAGGTAATGGGAAATATCATCTCCATTAACCCGGCGTAATGGTTGTGATTGGCATAAGGCCCCACAACAATGGAATTCACCGGTGAATGCCTGAACCAGAGTGCCATATCTTCAGTTAAGTAAAATTGTAAAATAGATGAAAATGCCAGCAGGCCGCCGAAAACAGTAATCGTAAATGCGGTTGTCTGGAGCATGGTCTTATTGCAGAGCAGCTGAACCGTTAATATATAGAAGATCACATAGGTGCCGTACCTGAAAAATTCAGTCAGCGTGGCTTTGGGATGAACGGTCAGATTCATCCATGATTCGTCTCCTGTAATTAATTGGTTGGCCTGATGGATGGCAAAGGTCTGGGGGGAAACGGCCTGGATAATAAACGGCGGAAGCGGAATCAGCTGGAAAATAATATAACCGAGAAAGAGGACCAGCGGCAGGAGCCCGGGAACATGATAGAGATCGCCTCTATGTTTGACAACCCAGAATAGAAAAAAGAAAAGAGCAGCCCCGGTTACCGATTCCATAATGGCATAGGACCAGGGTTCCGTGGTGCCGAATGCCAGGGGAGAAAAGATGAATAAGAAAAAAAACAGGCTTTTGGACAGCTTTAAAGACATGCTGTTAACCTTTATGAAAACAAGGTGTTATCCATCTTCCTTATTTGAAAAGACAGAACCCTGAATCCATTCGCATCATACCGGAACGGGCCGGGTCATTATGATTCCGAAGCGTAATAATAATCACCGTAATTATAATAATATCCGGTCTTTTTGGCATTGAACCGGTTCAGGACGACGCCGGTAACCGGTGCCTCCATCTCTTTTAACTGCTTGAGTCCTTTACCCAGCATCTCCTGGGTGGTTTTTCCGGCCCAGGTCACAATGATGAATCCGTCCACATGTTTGCTTAAGATCACAGGATCTGTCACGCTGGCAAGGGGCGGTGTGTCGATGATAATCATGTCATACCGGCTGGAAACACTTTTTATCAACCCGGCAAGCCGTTTTGAACTCAAGAGTTCCGACGGGTTCGGAGGAACCGGGCCGGCCGGGAGAATATCCAGTTTATCAAGCACATTCGGTAATACGGCATCGTCTTCAGCCAGTCCTGCCAGCAGGGAACTTAGCCCCACCTGGTTGTCAATTGTGAAGTTTTTATGCTGGACCGGCCGTCTCATATCCGCATCAATAAGCAGAACCTTTTTTCCGGTCTGGGCAATGGTCGTCGCCAGGCAGGCACTGACAGACGACTTTCCTTCTCCCGGTGTAATACTTGATATCAGAATTGTTTTAGGGGGCGTATCTGCTGAAGAGAGCATGACAGACGTCCGCAATCCTTTGAAATTCTCAGAGATCATGGAAGAGGGGTCTGTGAGAACATTTTCAACAATGGTCTGTTTTTTGTCTTTAAAAAGGTCAATGGTACAGATGACCGGTACATCAAATTTTTCCTCCACATCTTCAGGGGTCTTAACCGTATTGTCCAGATACTCAAAAAAGAAGGCCAGGCCGATGCCGCCAAACAGTCCCAGGATCGCACCCAGCATAATGTTTCTCTTTTTTCTGGGTTTGGCCGGGTATTTGGGCAAAGGTGCTTTTTCGATAATCCAGACATTGACAGCCTGGTTCTGCTCTGTAATATCTCTTTCCTTCATTCTTGTAACCAGGGCATCGTACAGGTGACGGTTGGTATCGACTTTCCGCTGGAGGATTCTGAGCTGGATCGATTTTTCACTCAGCTGTGCCGCATCAAATTTGGTCTGATCCAGCAGCGCTTTTAAATCCCGTTCATTGGATCTTGCCAGCTGGTATTCGTTTCTGATGGTCTGGACAACCTTTTTAAGCTCCTGGGATTTATTTGCCTCAAGGCTTTTTAGCTCATTTTGGGCTGAAATCATTTTCGGATGTTTGGGCCCATACTTTTTGGAGAGTTCGGAAATCTTTTGCTCAGCAGTCAATATCTTTGTTTTTACCGCTTTCACCGACGTGTTTTCACTGATTGCCGGAATCGTCTCAAGCGCATCCGGTTGGACGTTTCTGACCTGGTTATAGACGGCCAGCAATTGTTTTCTTGCGGTCTCGGCAGCGGTGAGATTTTTTGACAGATCTGCCAGGCGTTCCGGCAGAACCGTGATCCGGTCTTCCACAGTGACGATATCATGCTTTCTTTTATAGTCCTGCAGGTCTTTTTCAGATTCTTCCAGTTTGACTCTTTGTATCTCGGATTTTTTTGTCATCCATCCGATACTGTAACCGGACACTTCCATCTGCATGTCAACCAGTTCGTCAATATATGCCTGGGCAACGGCATTTGCCACTCTCATGGAAAGGACCGGGTTATCCGACATATAACCGATTCTCAGGATTCTTGAATTATCGGCCGGTCTTACCGAAATACCAGCTTTGATGATGTTTTCAAGAATTTGGGCCTTTGTCAGCGGTACGGGTTCTTCAGTGTCAATTAATTTTATGACCTCATCGTCCCGGCTGCTGAAAAACCGGTCAATACCTGCAAGCTCCTTCATCGTAACATATTGGCTCTTTATCCAGGTTTTAACCGGGCTTAAATAAGATTTTTTTTCTTTTTTATTGATAAAAAAGGAATCATAGATGGTATCGGGATTCAGGCTTCTTACCGCATTCTCGATAACCGCTTCACTTAAAATCAATTGATTCTGGGTTTCGATAAATACCGGATCATAGGGGGTGTAACGGTAGCTGGATGTCAAATCGCCTGCAGTATTCCGTTCTATCATGACCTTGCCGGAGGAAACGTACATCGGTGTTGCGGTAAATGTGGCAATGACAACGACAACAAACGTCAGGACAAAGAAGGTAATGATCGTTGATTTCCGTTTGTTTAAAACTCGTAGGTAGTCTCTTAGGTGTATTTCTCGCTCTTCCATAATCTAAAAAAAACTTTCAGGCACAACAATCACATCATCCGGGAGCACGGGTTCATCCATGTTTACATTTTGAAACACTTTTTTTTCCCCGTTTACGACCCGGATGATCCGTACCTTATTCTTGGCCGCAATTTTGGAAAATCCGCCGGCCATGGTCACGGCCTTGATAACGGTCAGTTCCGGATCATATTTATAAGAATCGGGCTTGTTGACTTCCCCGGAAACATAGTAGGTCTTCGCCTCTGAGATGTAAATACTGTCATTGTCAAGGATCAGGATATTTAATGAGGCATCTCCCTGTTTGACCAGTCTTTCAAGATCGATAACGATCTGGGAGTCGGAGCCGTTTTTGTCCGACCGTTTGATTGTTGCCTGGCTGCCGGCCTCTGAAGTGAAACCGCCGGCTTTGGAGACAAATTCCAAAAAGGTGATCCTGCCTCTTAACTCGTATTGACCCGGATTTTTTATCTGGCCGAGGATGATCGCCTTTTTACTCCGGTGTTCCGAGATGAAGACATCCACCTGGGGGCTGACCAGGTATCCGTCAGCCAATAGTTTTTCGATTTTGGTGGAAACCTGGGAAACGGTCAGATTTTTAACAGAAAGCTCTCCCAGCAACGGGACCCGTATCGTGCTGTCGGAACTGACCCGGACGGTTGTTGAAAGATCTTCGTTTTCATAGACGTTTATATCCAGTACATCCCCTTCACCAACGATATATTCCTGTGAATACGATGTGAGCGGATACAAAAAAAAGATTGATATAAAAAAAATAAAGAGATGTTTCATCTTTCTGTCTATCCCGTTTTTAGGGCCATGGAAATTTTAAAATCCCCAATAGGGCGAAGGATTTTTGCTCGACTTCAAGGCGCATCAATTGGAGCATATTGAAATATGTGCCGATTGATG
>JANQML010000081.1 GCA_028280105.1 Desulfobacula sp.
ATGCGCGCCTTTTCCCGCCTTGAATACGAATAAAAATTCGGCGCAATATGTAAAGGTTATTTCCACTCGCTGCCTTAGCGACCCTTTAGTCTGTATACATATGCCAGCAGTTCCGCAACCGCCTGGTAGAGTTCCGAGGGCACTTCCTGCCCTATATCCACAGTACTATACAAGTTCCGGGCCAATTCTTTATCTTCCACCAGGGGGACATCATTTTCCCGGGCGATCCTGCGAATATTTTTGGCAACGGCCCCGGCACCTTTGGCCACCACATAGGGCGCATCCATGATCTGATTGTCATACTTGAGCGCCACAGCCAGCCGGGTGGGGTTGGTGACCACCACATCGGCCTCGGGTACATCCGCCATCATCCGTTTTCTGGCGGCCTCGTGCTGAAGCTGGCGGATTCTCGATTTGACCATGGGATCCCCTTCGGTCTGTTTCATTTCGTCTTTTACTTCTTTTTTTGTCATTTTCTGGTCATCTAGAAATTTCCATTTCTGGTAGGCGTAATCCATAATCGCCACAACAATCATGATCAGACAGACCCTGATAATAATCCAGAACGACTCTATTAACATAAAGAGCAGATTCTGCCCCACACTGTAATCAAAGAGAACGGAGATATCGTCGATTGACCCCATAATGGAATAGTAGGTCACCAGGGTAATGATCCCGATTTTAAGCAGGGATTTAACAAACTCCACGACCGCCCTGGAGCTGAATTTCTGCTTAAACCCATTGATCGGATCCAGGCGGGACAGCTTGGGCTCAAGTGATTTCCAGGAAATCACAAATCCGACTTGGGAAAAATTGGAAAGCAATCCCATCAGAACAACGGCGAGCATGGCCGGAATACAGACAAAAAGGATCTTTTCCGTATGAAGGGCCAGCAGACGGACCACTTCGGCGGTTGTCAGATCGGGAACAGCTTCGAAATTCCAATTGAAATAGAAGATACCGGACAGATTGAAGTAGAACCATTGCGCTGATGCGTAAATGGCGACAACCCCTGCCACGAGAACGAATACGGACGGGATCTCCATACTTTTTGCCACCTGCCCTTCTTCACGGGCTTTAGACAGCTTTCGTCCCGACGCATCTTCGGTCTTCTCTCCGCCACTTTCCGGATCTTCAGCCATGGATGGTTACCCTCCTCCGCCGGCATAAAAAAGCAGATAGGTTAACAGCCGTTTAAATTCCTCGACATAATTCTGGGTGGCATAACGGATGATTTCAAGTGTCAGGCCGAACAGCAGCAAACCGGCAATAATCTTCAAGGGGAATGCAACAATCATGACATTCATCTGGGGTGAGAATTTGGCCATCAAGCCGAATCCCACACTGACAAAGGCAAGAGAGGTGATCACCGGGGCACCGATTTTAATGGCCAGTAAAAAGAGATGGGCGACCAGTTCAAGTATCTTTGCAAGCACGGCCTCATGCATGGAGAAATATCCGATGGGCACCAGTGCGAAACTGTCAATAAGAGCTGAAAAGATGATATGGTGTCCGTTAAGGACTAAAAAAACCACGACACAGACCCAATACCCGATCTGGTCCATGATCGACACATTGGCACCGGTCTGGGGATCGAGAATATTGATCATGGCAAATCCCATCTGAAACCCGATGATCTGACCGGCCAGCTGAACAGATCCCAAAAAGATCCGGAGGCAGATTCCCAATGTCAGGCCCACCATGAACTCGGCAAGGATCAAAAGGCCGGTTGCCGGTATACTCATGGGAAACCGGCTCAGATCGATCTCCACCACATTATAAAATAAAAGGGTGCTCACCAGGGCAAAGCTGACCTTTAGCTGACGGGGAAATACATTGGAGGAAAAAATCGGAAACATGTAAAGAATGAGACTCAAACGGATTAAGACCAGCATGAAGGTTCTGAATTGAACCGGATCTAGAATATTGAGAATCTCCATGCCGGCCCCTAACGGATATACATGGGAATATTTTCAAAGATATTTGTGGTAAACATAATGATCTCATCCAGCATCCAGGGAGCGGCAAAGAGCAGGCCTAGAAAAACGGCAATAATTTTGGGTACAAAAGTCAGGGTCATTTCCTGTACCTGGGTCACTGCCTGAAAGATACTGATGATCAAACCGGCAATCAGCCCCAGCCCCAGCATGGGCATGGACAGATAAATCGTTAATACGATGGCCTGCTTGGCAAATGCAATGACAAATTCAGGGGTCATGGGATCAGACTCCGAAACTTTTTAAAAGAGAGCCGGAAATCAGATGCCATCCGTCGACCAGAACAAAGAGCATCAATTTGAACGGCAGGGAGATCATAACCGGGGGCAGCATCATCATCCCCATGGCAAGCAGTACGGATGCCACGACCATGTCAATTACCAGAAACGGGATGTACAGAACAAATCCGACGATAAAAGCGGTTTTCAGTTCACTGATGACATAGGCCGGGATCAGTACCAGCAAGGAGACATCTGCCCGGGTTTCCGGCTTTTGAATATCCGCCTCTTTTACAAAAAGGGCCAGGTCGTTTTCCCTTGTGTTGAGCAGTAAAAATTTTCGAATGGGAATCTGGGCATTTTCAAAGGCTGTTTCATATCCGATCTCCCGTTCAAGATACGGATTTAAAGCCGTCTCATAAATTTCCGTTGCCACCGGTTTGATAATAAAAAAGGTCATAAAAAGAGCCAGCCCCACAAGCACCTGGTTGGGCGGGCTGGACTGGGTTCCCATGGCCTGCCTCAAAAAATGGAAAATTACGATTAACCGGGTAAACGGGGTCATTAGAATCAATATGGCCGGTGCCAGTGCCAAGATCGTCAACAGGGCGATAATTTCAAGGACAAGTGCCACCTCTTCGGGTTCGGTGGCCGTGGTAACGTTCAGCTCCAAGGAGGGGATGGGGAATGTCACGGCGTGGACCGGCGCGGCATGGATGGTGATCGCGATACAGACCCAGGCCAGGTGTTTGCCCATCCGGATGAACCGTTTTGTTCGGCGTTTCATGATACCTGCTCTTTGACCGGTCCTTTTTTGGTACGGCCGGCAGCGGTTTGACCGATCTTCCGGGATAAAAATTCCGAAAACCGAGAAGAGGGTCCGGGCTCGATTTCAGGCAGCTCGATCTGTTGATCAATGGTTGTGATCTTATTGATATTGGCCGGGGTAATTCCCACTAAAAGTGTTTCACCGGGGACATGGATCAGCATCAGCTTTTCTTTGGGTGAGAGATGGTGGGTTGCCAAAACCCGTATATAATTTTTATTTCCCCGGGCCCCTTTTGCCTCTGAGAACCGCTTTATCAGATAAAATGCCAGGATCAGAAGCGCCAGTACCAGAAACAGCATGGAAAAGGTCCGGGCAAAAGCCACCCATATTTCAGGAGAATCGCTCATTCTTCCGCTGCCAGTGATTTAACCCGGTCAATGGGAGTGATCACATCGGTGAGACGGACCCCGAATTTTTCGTTTACAACCACCACTTCCCCCCTGGCGACCAGTTTTCGGTTGATATATACCTCAAGCGGTTCACCGGCCAGTTTGTTCAACTCGATGATCGACCCCTGCCCCAGTTGCAAAAGGTCGTTGACCAGCATCTTGGTTTTGCCCAGTTCCACGGAAAGCTCCAGGGGAATGTCCAGAATAAAATCCAGCTCCCTTTCACCGCGTTCCGTTGACTCGTCCGCACCCTCTTCTTCCACTTCGGTGTTCTCATTCTCTTCGGCCATGGTTATCTCTCACAATCGGTTATAATTTTATCTTTGATTTGAAATGCCTGGAATCCCCTTTGTACCCCGACATATCCGGTCAGTTTTTCCAGTCCGTCCACATAGCAGACCAGCGGATCGCCCGCATCGTTATCCAGCTGAATCACGTCCCCCTCCTGCATATAGATCAGCCGTTCACCGGTTATTTCAGTGGTACCCAGCTGAATTTTAAGACAGACCTCGGATTCCAGTATGATCTCCCTGATCCGCCGCCGCCAGTTGGTATCGATCTCTTCGGTTTCTGCCTGAACACCGGAAGAGAGCTTGTGCCTCATGGGTTCGATCATTGAATAGGGATAACAGACCACCAGGTTACCGGCGGATTGCTCAAGCTCAATTTCAAACCGGGTGACAATAACCAGATCCGTAGGCAGGACGATGGCCGTGAATTGCGGATTCATTTCCGAGCGGATTAGGGAGGCTTTTACCGGTTCAATGGGCGCCCAGGAGGCTTCGATATTTTTAAGTACGGCAACAACCGCTTTTTTAACCATCACCTCTTCGATGGTGGTAAACTCCCGGCCCTCGACCCGGGCTTTTCCCAAAGCCTCCCCGCCGAAAAACGTATCAATCAGGTTATAGACCAGTTGGCTTTCAAAGACCACAAGCCCATGTCCCCTCAACGGTTCCATCCTGAATACATGGAGACTGGTCGGAACCGGCAGGCTTCTGACAAATTCGGAAAATTTCAAAGTATCAAAGGGATTGGCACTGACATCCACATTGGTCTGGAGCAATGAGGAGAGTGTGGCACGCACTTCCCTTGCCAGCCGTTCATTGATGACGTCAAAGGTGGGCATCCTGGCCCGGACCACTTTATCCTGGCTGGTGAAATCGTAAACAACGATCCCTTCCACCGGCTCAGGTGAAGCGGCATCCGTCTCGGTTTCAACTTCTCCTGAATCCAGCCCGTCTAATAGACTGTCAACTTCATCCTGTGATAGTATTTCACTCATAGTCGAATCACTGCATTATAAAAAAAGTAAAGTAAACGTTTCTGACCGTTGCCTTCGGGAAAAGGGTGTTAATCCTCTGAATCAGTTCATATTTTAACAGGATCTTCCCATCCGGGTTCCTGAGCTGCAGCCAGGTTGTATTGCCGACCTGCTGCTCAACGATGGACCGGATCCGGTCTTCCCGGGCATAAATCTGTTTGCGATATTCAGGATCAACGAGTTCTAATGACAGGTGCAAGCTCACCAGCCCCATGGTGGCGCTGGTTTTTAACGGGATCCGTTCAAACGGTTCAAGCTCGACGATATCCTCAAATACGGTCTCTTCTTCCATCACCCGGGGGTCTGAAATTTCTCCGGAGACACCCTCGGCAGGCATGGGTGAGAGCGGATCCGGTTCGGTATTCATGACAAAGAGCCACAAAAGAATGGGAATGGTAATCAAAAGAACCATACCGATTGTCAGAATGATAATCCGCTTTGTGGAACTGAATATTTTTTTAAGTCCGTTTTTCAGGGCAGAGCGAAGTCTGGCGAACAGTGAGATCTTTTTTTCAGAAGATTCTTCACCGTTTTGGTGCGTCTCTTCCCGGGTCTCATCCAGAGAATCATCCAGGATATCAGACATGGTGTCGTCAAAATCATCTTCCATATCGTCTAAGGTTTTGTCAGCCAAAGCATCTCCTGTGAATAACGGGTTATCTGCATTACAGAGAACATCAAGATTACAGGGAACATAAAGAGCAAACCCTGTGCCAGGCGAATCTTATTTCTTCTTTACACGGACGTATACCGGGGCAGAGACGCCTAAACCAAAGTATAGTGGGTGTCTATGAATTTTGCAAAACTTTTTTATTTATATGAAAGGCAATAAAAAGGACTGAAAACAGAGCCGGTCTGTCAGCAGGGGCAGGGTCTGACGTCAGAAAACTGACGGCAGGAAAAGAGGCCGACGCCGATCTTCCTGCCGTTTGGATCCAAAGTGTATGAATTTAAAACTATCGTTTCATCTGAATCACGGTCTGCATCATATCATCCACCGTGGTAATGGTTTTTGAGTTGGCCTGGAACCCCCTTTGCTGGGTGATCAGGGAGACAAATTCCTCGGAAATGTCCACGTTGGACATTTCAAGGGAATTGGGGGCCAGGGTACCCAGGCCGTTTTCCCCGGGTGCATTGGTCAGCGCCCCCCCGCTGTCCCGGGTCTCACTGAAGAGGTTTCCCCCCTCGTTGGCCAGACCGTAATTGTTTAAAAACTTGGCCAGGCCGATGCGGAACAGGGGGATCAGCTGGCCGTTGGAATAGACACCGGTGATAATGCCGTCAGAGGCAACGTTTACCCCTTCCAGATCACCGGCGGAATACCCGTCCGAATCCTGAAAAATAGTGGAGGATGCTTTTGAATACTGGGTGGTGGCCAGAGAATCATTCACAAAACTGGTCCCGTTAAACCGGGACCCGATATTAAATTCAATATCCATTTCAGTACTCCCGAATTCACCCCCCAGAAAGTCGGCTGTAAATGAAAAATACCCTGTATCCTGAATCTCTTCTTTTGATATTTCAGTCCATGCGGTGGATCCGCTGATGTTAAAAAAGATTTCCTGTCTGTCATCATATGTATGGAGCAATCCCCCTCCCGGTATTGGATCCTCAAAGGAAAATACAAGATCCCTGTTATCAGCCGTATTTCCGGAACCGTCCAGATCAATGACCGCCTCTGAAGTATCCCCCCTTAATGTGGCGGTGGCATACTCGGCCGGCGGTACGTCCGGATCGATGTTAAAGGAGAGGGTATCTCCCTCGCCGACAGCGGCGGCAGCACCGGATGATATATTGAAAATCAGGTCTGTGGACGTATTATTTCTGCTGGTGTCAAAGTTGATGCCGATCCCGGTTCCCGTAACCCCGGATGTGGTGATAACCGCATACTTGTATTCCTCCGGGGGGGTGGGGTCAACAGTAAAGGAGATGGTCTGGGGAGAAGCAGTTGATAATGCCGCCCCCTGAAACGAGTACCGAACGGTTGACGCTCCGGCAGATGTGCCGGGCAAATCGCTCCGCTCCCACATTAAGAACTCGATCTGGGTGTTGTCGGTATTAGCTGTTACAATGGAAATACCGGTGCTTCCGCCACCGGAACTTGTGACCCAGCCGGTTCCCTGCCAGGTAAGGGTGATGGTGGTTGCAGCACCGGCGGTATCAGCAGAGGCCATGGCCCCCTGAGCCCCGGCGTTGATGATCTGCACCTCAGGAGCCGTATCTTCTATATTAGTATCCAAATTAAAGGTAGAATTAAAATCGTCGTCTTTCAACACCTGGTTCCAGTCCCACCGGCTTGTTCTCGCATCATACCGGGTGTTTATGCCAGTTGAAACCGCAAGCAGATCAGCGGCATTGGTAATGTTGATACTGGCCGTGGTTGTTGTAACATTTGCCGTATCATTGGTGACAACTCCCGTTACCAGGGTTCCGGCGGATTGAGCCACTGTGGGGTTGCTCCAGTGCCAGGTTTGGGTGGTTGGGTTCCAGAGGATTCTAACCCCGGAAGCGTCTCTGTCCATGGCGTTGGGGTCGTTTACAAACGAACTTGTTTTATTAACAACATCATCTCCCGTATAAACTACTCCCACTATATCCTGTTCATGAAGATTATTCCTGTCATTGATATCAAATCCAATGGTGTCTGAGGCAACCGCGGGCTGGGAGAGCCTGATCCTCAGATCCGGCTCCACATCTGTGGCACTGTTCGGCCGCAGGGTGATATGGATATTCTGGCTGTCGGAAAAAACCACCTTTGCGCCGCCGTAGTTGGCAGGCAGGTCGGCAGCGGTAATGACATTGTCATTATCGAGATCCGCAAAGTCCCAGTTTGCGCCGTCAAATTCAAGACTGAACCCATACCCGTCCAGGGGCAGGGCATCGTAATCCTGGATCTCATACTTGACGGCATCCACCGTATTTGCGCCATTGGCCTGAAAATTTCCAAGACGGCCGGTGAACTCGGACATGGTAAAATCAAGCACATCCCCGGAACTCTGGGAGAACAGGATGGTTCCCCGTGCCAGCAGGCCTTTGGAATCGGTTCCCTGGACCAGGTTCCGGTTGTCCTCATCCGGGTTCATGGTCACGATATAATCCCACTCCGTCCCGGATTTTTTGTCATAAAAAATGGTTACATCATGGGTGCTGCCCAGGGCATCATGGACTTTTACAACGGTCTGATACTCGTATGAATCGCTTTTGATGGGGGTTGCGTTTGCCGAATCCCATACATTGGAAATCACCTTTCCAACGGTCTTATCCGCAGCGTCTGCATCCAGGTTGGTTACCACAGTGATTGAATCACTCTGCCTGGGCGGGCTGGTGAACCGTTGAAGGATCAGGTCGGTAATGGCCCCGATATCGTCACCGGTATCTTGATCCAGTTCCCATCCCTGGACAATGTACCCTTCGGGATTGACCAGTTGTCCTTCCTTGTTGAAAAAAAAGTTACCGGCCCGGGTATAAAATTCCCGTTCGGAATTGGCCTGGCGCACGATGAAAAATCCGTCTCCGCCGATGGAGATGTCGGTGGTATTTCCCGTGGATTCAAAAGAACCCTGGTTAAAATTCTGAGCCACGGCTCCCACGGCCATTCCGCGGCCGACCTGAGCGGAACCGGCCTGGGTGGCCACATTCTCATACAGGGTGTCTGCAAAGGTGGTCCGGCCCTTTTTAAACCCGATGGTATTTAAGTTGGAAATGTTGTTACCCACCACCTGAAGGGCATTTCCCATGTTTTTCAATCCACTGGTACCGGTAAAAAGCGCACTTGATAAGGCCATAATTCCTCTCTTATTTATTAAAACTCAATACAGCTGATATATCTATTTTTTTTAAATTTGCCCGGCATCATCAATAGATTTCCGTTACCTTTGACGGTGCCACAAGCCGGCCCGACTCACTAAGCACCAGATACTGGGTGCCGTGGACCGTTTTAATCCCGGAGACTTCCTCTGATACCGGGGTCGGTATAAATCCGGAATCGGTTCTGACGGTATAATAATAAAGACCGTCCGGTGCCTTATGACCGGAGTCGGACATGCCGTCCCATGCGTATGAATTTTCTCCGCTGCTGGTGTCTTCTGCTTTCAGATCAACGATTTTCACCAGGTTATCATGCGCATCAAATATCCGTATGGTGACATTTTCCTCTTTATCCAGATTAAAGTTAAAATCCCCGCCTGAGACCGCCTCATCTTCAACCAGGACAATGGGGGCATCGGAAGAGATGGTCCGGCCCAGATAGGCCATGGCCGAATCCACGGAGTCGGGAGTATCCTTTTCAATATCCACGACGGAGAGAAGGGATTTGGGATCAACCAGGATCCCCTGGACCACGAGATAAGATGTTCCGTTATTGTATGCCACGCCGTCCACTTCGCCGGTAATCGTGGCCGGTATCTCTTCAAATCCTCTGCCGCTGTTTGCCATGACCGTATACTTATAGGTTCCGTCTTCAACAGCGTCTCTATTGTTATCCGTGCCATCCCATTTAATCAGGTGGGAGCCGGCTGACATCTGGCCCGGGTAGAGCGTCTTAACCGTGTTTCCATTGGCATCGGTGATGTTGATCATGACATCGGCCGGTTGGGAGAGATTATAAAACCCGCCGGAAACCGTTCCCTCTTCAACATTCATCACATCCACATTACCCGTGATCTGTTTGCCGATGTATGAGACGGCATCCTCGTCGGAATTCTCTGACAATGTACTGGTTAATGATTCCATTGTTTCATTGAGGTTCATCAACTGTTCCAGCTGGGAAAATTCTGCCAGCTGGGCCGAGAAATCGGTACCGTCCATGGGATTGAGCGGATCCTGGTTCTGAAGCTGGGCCACAAGCATGGTTAAAAAAGCATCCTGCCCCAATGCATCGTTTTTTTCAGACTTCTCCTTATCGTTGGACTGATAGGAATTGGTGATATTGTCTAAGGATCTGTTTCCGGTGGATGAAACTGACATGGTGATCTCCTTTATGCAACAAAATGAAGGGATTCGCCGGATTCTATCATATCCGTAAGGGTAATCGATTCATTTAACGCCGTATTTTTCAGCGGATCGGATTCCTGGTCTTCTTTGTTCCGGTTTCTCTTATTAAAATTGCCGGCCTGGTTTTTGGCATCAGCCATGGACTGCCTGAAATCGGAATTCATATCCACATCAAACCGTTCAAGATGAACCCCGGAATTGGATAAAACGGTTCGAAGCTCATTTGCATTGGAAAGCAGAACATCCCTTGCCACCGCGGTTTCAGCCACAACATTGACCCTCATGCTGTTTCCCGAGTTATCAATGGTCAGCATCAGCCGGCCGAGTTCCGGCGGTTTTAAATTGATTCTTAATGTACTTTCCCCCTGGTTGACGGCTTTTACAATACTTTTGCTTACCTGCTGGGTGACAAAGGCGGGTAGGGTTTTAGCCGCCCCCCTGGATTTGGAAAGCGTTTGACCGGCTTGCGGGTCGGATGATTTTGTTTCTGATAGAGAGGAGTGGGATTCATCCGTTAACCCTGTCAGCCTGGTTTTCAGCTGATTGATAAATTCCCTGTTTTCCAGAAGAGCCCCCTTCATTCCCGGGGTCTGGCCGGATTTGCCGTCCAGGCTCCGGCCCATCTCCTTCAGGCCTTCTTTAAGCAGTTGGTCTTTTGATATCTTTTTATCATTCTGGGTGGCAAACAATCCTTTTGAATTTAAACCTGTCAAATGGGAACCGGTTGAATTTAATCCGGCAGCCTCAGATGCCAGCAGTTCATTTTTAAAGTGATTTTTGATCTGATCCCTGGAGAATTCAAAACCGTTTTTATCTTTAGATGCACTCAAAAGCGCCAGGCTTTTGAACAGATCATTCAGCAGGTCTGACTGTTTGTCTCCTGAACCTGCAGACGGGGAAGAAACCTTTGCCTCCGGAAGCAACTTGGACATTGATTGATTCTGCAAATTTTCAAACTCACCGACCAGGTCATGAAGGGTGAAACCACCATTCTTCAAGCGCCCGTTCTCAATTCCAAGCTGATTTAAAAGTCTGACCAGGGTATCCTCGTTCATGGACGACTGGTAATGGTTCTGGGTGTAAAAGGATTGTTTCTGCAGTTGCCTGAGCCGATCGATAACCGTATCCAGACTGATGCCTTTTTCACCTTTATCTGCCCGGGCTAGAATTTCCCGAACCTGATCGGCAGGAATACCCAGATCATTTAAAATGGTTTCCAAAGCCGGCAGACTTGAGGTTTCAAGAAAGTAATCCGGTTCCGTCTCAATGGCATCGGATTGATCCATGGGCACGTCAAACAATTGATCGAACAATGTGTCCAACGTCACGGTTGCCTGTTCAGATTCTTCAGTCAACCGGGCCATGAGCGCATCCAGTTCATCCGCATCAAAACCGGCTTTTAAGAGCGCTTTCTTCATTGCCTCCAAACCTGCTGCATCTATGGATACATTGCCCAGGTTCCCTTTGGACAGCATCAGGAAGATATTCTTTAATTCCGTTAAAAACGCCCTTCCGGTTTTCCCCTCAAGTTTTTCATTCAGAAAACCGAGAACCGCTTCCTCCTGCTCCGCGGTCAGGTCATCGTCTCCAACCGGAAGGGAGGTGTATTCCACGGGTCTTCCCTGTTCAAGAATCCGGCCCAGCCTCTCTTCAAATAACGGATCTGTTGAGCCGGACCCGACGATTCCCGAATTTGCACTTCCCGTCAATTCAGGCGGCCCCATACTCAAAATCGAATTGCTGATATCTGTAACCGTAAAATTCATATCACACCTAAAAATGGATTTTTTTATCTGTAGAATCAGCAATGATCATGCCATGGAACGATAATTAAATTATTACATTTAATTTCAAATATTTAGAATAGATAAAAACGATGTTGCATTTTTAAAGAAGGCCGGGTTTTGGAACTTATTTCCCGCTCAAACCCCAGCCTGGGAAAATATTACCGGATGAAGTTGTATGAAAGCAATACGGGACGAATTAGATAAAAAACCTTAGAGTATATTAAGAAGGATTATACAAATAATGTGAATTATGATCTCTTTATCGAACTTGATTATCTATTCATCAAAAAAAGGATTAGATTCGATGTCCCGCGCGCTATGTAACACCCGCACAATGTCAACACCATCAGGTAACGGACGATAGAATATGATATATCGGCTAACTGGAAAACTACGCATCCCTTCACCTAATTCATCACGAGATCGCCCCATATGTGGTGCTTCAGACAGGTTTTTGAACTTCTGATCAATTGTATTGATGAAAGCATTTGCACGCGCTTCGCTATCATCGGCTATATAATCCCAAATTTCAGCAACATCAAGAAGGGCAAGTGGTCGTTTAACGATTACCGGCATTTATTTCTCGTATCCGTTATTTTCCCGTGCCGCTTTTAATTTCCGTCCGACCTGCAAGGCCTCATCAGGGTTCCAGGGAGTGGGCTCTCCACTATCCAGCCCCTCGTTAATGTCACCTTTCAATTGTTCGAGTTTTGCAGCACGCATACGGTCATGTTCCTCCATAAGGCGCAAAGCTTCACGGACAACTTCACTTGCAGAGTTATAAAGCCCTGAGGCCACTTTTTGCCTTACCATTTGATCCAAATGAGGCGTTAAATTGACATTCATAGACACAATAATCTCCTTAAATTGTTAACACCTAATATTGTAGCATGTTGTCAGTTATTGTCAAACATTGACAATATATCCACGCAACAAAACTGTCAGCACAACCTTGTGAAAATCCAAAGTGCTCAAGAATCAAGTATAAAGCACTTTTTAATGATTGATTAGGAGCATAAAAAAGGGATAACCTCATCGTTGCAAAAAGCGTGAAGGTTTCAGCTTCAAGGCGCCAAGGTTGCCGCTGTAGTAATCTACCGCAAAACCTTGGGAACGAAGAAGATGGGATCTTCACGCTTTTCCCGGAGGGTAAGAATTTTTGGAAAAAAGATGTAATGGCGGAACCCACTTATGATGAAGTCTTGAAAGCATCTTTAAATTCAAAGCTTTTGTTGTACCGCCAACTGATTTCATCTTTTATGATAAAATTTTTATGCAACGTTGAGGTATAATTTCGATTTGGAGGCAATGGCCGGCAGTTGAATTTTGGTCTCATTTAAACGCCATCTGCATACTATTTATTGGGCCGGACAAAGAGCCACAGGCCCAGGAGAACGGCCCCGGCAATCCCTCCCATGCCGGGAATGGAAACACCGAACAACTGGGGCGGCACCTTAAAGCTTAAAAGAAGGGAAGCGCCGATAATCAGGGCGGAGATGATCAAAGAGACGGAAAGCTTGTGGCTCTCCCGCCGGTAGGTGCTCACAATTTTATCCAGGCGCTGGATATCAAATCCCAGGACAAACTTCCCCTTCCTGGCCTGGCGCATGGTGGCGATGGAATCCCTGGGCAGATCCTGAATCAGCTGAAACGCCTCAACCGAGACCCGTGACAAATCGTCTGATATGCGGGAGATTGAAAAGCGCTCCATTTTCTTTTTCCTGATGAACGGAGCAGCATATCCCACCATGTCAAAATCCGGGTCCAGGCGGTTTGCCACCCCTTGGACCGATGAAAAGGATTTCAGCATTAAAAAGGTATCCGGATAGAGCCGAAGCTTGTGCCTGGCAGTAATCTTCAACAAATCTGTTAAGAGGCGGCCCATGTTGATGTGTTTCAGTGCCCGGGTCAGGTATTGTCCGGCAAAGGTGGAGATATCCCGCTCCAGAACCCGCATTTCCGGCTCATCCTCATACTCGGTGAGTTCCAGAAGATAGTGACAGGCAGCCGCCGTATTCTCCGTCACCACGGCGGCAATCAGATCGATAAAGACTTCCCTTGCTTTTCGGTCCATAAATCCCATCATGCCGAAATCAACCAGTCCCAGAACATTGCCGGGTAAGGCAAACAGATTGCCCGGATGCAGATCGGCATGGAAGAACCCATACTCAAACACCTGTTTTAAAATCAGATCCGCTCCCTGGCGGGTCAGGGCCTTGCGGTCCATCCCCTCTCTGTCCAGGGCATCGATATCCGAAATTTTTATCCCCTGAATATACTCCATGGTCAGAACGGTTTCCGTGGTCTTGTCCAGATAGACCTTTGGAATGTGGACGGCCGGTTCAAACAGAAATTGGCGGGCCACCCGCTCCATGTTGGATGCCTCCAGGGTATAATCCATCTCTTTTTCAAGGGTTTCGGCAAATTCCTCAACAATTTTCACAGGCCTGAAAAAGGAGAGGTCTGCGATATGGCGTTCCATCAATGTGGCCAGGTGATGCATGATTTCAAGATCGACCTTGATCTGCTTCCGGATACCGGGCCGCCGGATTTTTACGGCCACCTTTTTTCCGTCTTTCAGCCTTGCCAGATGAACCTGGCCGATGGATGCAGAGGCAATGGGTTCCTCTTCCATGGAAACAAAGGGATATTCCCCGTCTTTAAATTCTTTGGAAAGAGTGGTCTGCACAACGGAAGAAGGGATGCGGGGAACATTGTCCTGTAATTTTTCAAGCTCAAAGATAAAGGGCAACGGCACCAGATCGGTTCGGGTGGAGAGGATCTGGCCGAATTTAATAAACGTGGGACCCAGTTCTTCAAACAGGAGACGGACCCGTTCGGGCTGGGTCAGGCGTTCCACCCGTTCTTTTTTTTTCCGGGAAATCATTTTCAACCCGGTTTCAAGGTATTGATCGATATTCAGGGTATCGATGATATTGCCGAATCCGTATTTGAACAGAATGGCCAGTATCTGGCGGTACCGGTTGATGTTCCGGTAGGTACGGCCGACCACATCAAAATCTTTCAGACTTAACATATCAATACGGATTCCTTATCCGGCAAATTCCAAAAGAGTTGCCGATGCAGCAAAATCAATGGACCGGCTTGCCTCCGTTACATCCCGGCCGGTTTCAAACCGGCGGACCCGGTCCAAAGCCCTTCTTTTATCGATGAGAACACGACAGACTATATCGTATATTCCCCACCAGGGCAAGACAGCCCCTCCCTCCCTGATCCGCCATACGGTCCCGCCTGCTGCGTTGCCTGCGGTCGTTCCTCCCTGCGGCGTATGGCTGATACGCCCTCGGTCGCCACTCCTCGTCGCCTTGCATCCGGC
>JANQML010000082.1 GCA_028280105.1 Desulfobacula sp.
TATACCGCTTTTGCTTTCCTTCATCCGGTTCGCATACCGGTGCAATCCGTTCGGGCATGAGCCGGCTGGCGGTGATGAGCAGAAAAATCAATCCGGCAACGGCAATGGGAAGACCGATAATACCCAGTTCAAACATGGTTAAGGGCGCATAACCGAATGAGGTGGACAGATCAGAGACGATGATATTGGTGGATGTACCGATCAGGGTGCAGGTTCCGGCAAGAATGGATACATAGGAGAGGGGAATAAGTAGCTTGGTGGGAGAAAAATCACAATCACAGCTGAGCCCCATGACGATAGGGATAAACAACACCACAACAGGGGTATTGTTGATAAAGGCCGATGCAAAGGCAACGGCCACCAGGATATAGATAAAGGCCAGGTTCTTTTTCCCATGGGACAGCTTTAACACCAGTTCCGTAACAACCCCCACGGCACCGGTGCGGATCAGGCCCCGGCTTAAGAGGAACATGGCACCCACCGTGATGACCGCAGGGTTGGCAAATCCGGCCACAGTCTGTTTGGGTGTTAAAATACCGGTAAGGGCAAGAACCACCATGATACCGATGGCTGTCTTATCTGCAGAGATTTTTTCCGTGATCAGCAGGAACAACGAGATGATCAGAATGACGGTGATCAGGGCAATTTGTAAGTCTATTGCGGCCATTTCCATTTCCTTGGCAGCTAAGCTGAAATCAGATCATACAGATCCTTTATTGTTTTTGATATGGTAATCACGGTTTCATAAAATAGGAAGGAAAAACAAAATTTCTTGACTCAGGCAAAGGTTTTTTTTACACCTCAAAAAGAGGTATGAATATGGTGATGCTTATCAATCGCCATACAATGGTGAGTGAGTCTTCGGAATTAAATATTTTTACAGGACCATACTTTTACAGGAATTGACAGGTGATGAAACATATTTTAAAAACAAGTTTCATCGTGATCGTTGCCGCACTGGTTGCCGGTATCGCTTTTGGGATTTACCGGTTTAACTCGCCAATGCCTGAAACCCTTTCCCTGGAACCGGAACCGTCAAACCTGGTCTATTTTAAGGAAACCTTTGAAGGGTGCCGGGATCGGTTTCGGTTACAGGCTGAAAAAGTAACCGATCGGTTTGACGGCGTGGAAGTCTCCCACCTGTCCGTTGACAGTGGCGTCTCTGCGGACTTGACGATTGATTACTGCTATATCCCTGCTCAAAAAGAGCCCCGGCGGCTGATGATCCTGATATCCGGCATACACGGTGTGGAGGGGTATGTGGGGTCTGCGGTTCAGCAGATGGTTTTAAACGAGATGGTTCAAACCGCTGATTTTCAGGAGATGGGAATTTTATTTGTCCATGGATTGAATCCGTACGGATTCAAATTTAACCGGCGGGTGACGGAAAACAATGTGGATCTGAACCGGAACTGCATGGCTGACGCAGCCGGTTTCCAGACTCAGAATAGAGGGTATACCTCCCTGAACAATTGGTTAAATCAAAGAAAGCCTCTGAATTTAACGGCGTTTGATCATTTTTTCTTTCCCTTTTATGCGGCCCGGAAATTGCTCAAATACAAAACAGGCGTCATGCGGCAGGCGGTTTTACAGGGCCAGTACCAATATGAAACCGGGATCTATTTTGGCGGTAAAGCTTTAGAACCCAATATTGAAGTGTTCACTCCCCTGGTTCAAAGAGTGGCAGCGGATTATGAAATCGTTCTGGCCATTGATCTGCACACCGGATACGGTGAAAGAGGAACCCTGCATCTGTTTCCCGCGGCTTTGGACAGCCCGGTGGAAAGACAGCGGATTGAATCGCTGTTTGACGGATTTCATATCGATTGGGCAGATACAGAGGATTTTTATACGGTGAATGGCGACCTGCTTACCTATTTGGGGCAGGTCCTGTCTCCTGACATTTATATGTCCATGCCGTTTGAGTTCGGAACCCTGGATACCCAAAATACCCTGGGGTCCATAAAAGCCCTGCACAATATGATGGTTGAAAATCAGGGCGTCCACCATGGATATGCGGATAAAGCAGATGAGATAAAAGTAAAGAAGCGGTTTATTGAAGGGTTCTTTCCGTCTTCTCCGGCGTGGCGCTCCAAGGCGATTCAGGATGCACGGGTGTTGATGAAAACAACCCTGGAACGGTTCCATGCCGTAAGCGCTGCCCCGTGATCCGCGAAAAATAAAAGGATTTTTTTAAACCGTTGGAAACGCACGGCATAACCATGGTTGGCCTCACTTGCTAAAGTAACGGAATGTTACTTTAAGTATCATTTGGAATAATGTTCTCTTCATCGCGATCCCCTTTAATATAGACAAGTTCTGACAAAAAAGGATCTTAACGCACAATGCAATACGGCTGTCCTGTTCAAAGCCCGGGGCATTTGTGTGTGTCGGTTATTGCGCAAAAAAAAGAAAACCCAACTTATAAGGAGAACATAATGGCAAAAGAAAAAAAAGTTGAGACATTGGTAAGTGTCAAAGACCGAACCACATGTGAAGCGACTCAGCAGATGCTTGAAAAGGCAAGGCGGGACGGTGTCAAGATTGACCTGGACCGCGGGTATGAGATGAAAGCCTGCCCCATCGGGGCTGAATCCGCCTGCTGCAAAATCTGCTATATGGGGCCGTGCCGGTTGAACGCAAGAGATCCTTATAAAAAAGTCGGGGTGTGCGGGGCGACCATCGATACCATCACGGCCCGAAATTTCGGCCGGAATGTGGCTGCCGGATCCGCATCACACAACGATCACGGCCGCCATATCCTGGGATTGTTCCGGGGAATTGTCGAAGGAGATGTCAGAGACTTTACCATTGAAGATACGATAAAGCTGGAACGGGTGGCCAAATCCATCGGTATCGAAGTTGAGGGAAAAGAGGTCAAGGAGTTGGGAATCGAACTCTGTGACGAACTTGAAAAGACCTTTTTAAATACAGACGATGAAATGCCGTTTACCCGACGCGCACCTGAAGCCCTGAGGGAGTTATGGCGAAAAGAAGGGGTCATACCCAGAGGGGCCATGGTCGAGGTCATGGAAT
>JANQML010000102.1 GCA_028280105.1 Desulfobacula sp.
AAAAAAGGATGAACTGACAGATGTAAAAATCCGGTCCGTGGGGTTTCCCGGCCTTGCCGCAGTGGCGCAGGCCGATCCCAAAAGGGAGACCTTCTGCTATAACTCCTGGCATTTTACAGGCGGGGACCGCATCCTCCATGACAAGGGAGGGTGCAATTACATCCCCCTTTTCTACCATGAGGGTCCGGGCCATTATCAGATGAAAAATGCAGATACCGATGTTTTCATGGTCAGGACCACGCCCATGGATAAAAACGGGTTCTTCAATTTCGGGATTGCCAATTCATTCCAGAGGGCCCAGGCAGAACGTGCCGGAACCGTGATCGTCGAGGTGAATGAGAACATTCCCCGCTGCTATGGCGGGTATCACGAAGGGCTTCACATTTCAGAGGTGGACCGGGTGGTTGAAGGTGACCATGCGCCGCTCTTTTCCCTGCCGGATCCCGATATCAGCCCGGAGGATAAAAAAATTGCCGAACGGGTCACCCAGCGCATCGAAAACAATGCCTGCCTGCAGCTGGGCATCGGTGCCATGCCCAATGCCATCGGCAATATGATTTCAGAATCCGGTTTAAAGGACCTGGGGGTCCATACCGAGATGCTCTGTGATTCTTTTGTGAACATGTACGAGGCCGGCTGCATCTCCGGGCGGGCCAAGTCGGCTGACCCGGGGAAGATGGTCTACACCTTTGCCCTGGGGTCCCAGCGGCTCTACGATTTCCTCGATCATAATCCGGTCTGCGCCAGCTATCCCGTGGACTACACCAACAGGCTTGAAACCATCGCCTCCAATGACAGGGCCATTGCCGTGAACAACGCTGTCGAGGTGGATCTCTACGGACAGGTCTCCTCTGAATCATCCGGGTTCAGGCAGATATCGGGCACCGGCGGCCAGTTTGATTACAGCTACGGCAGCTACCACTCCAGGGGCGGCCAGTCCTTTATCTGTCTGGCATCGACCAAAACAGGCAAAGACGGGAAAATCAGGTCCAGGATCAAACCCTTCCTGGATCACGGCAGTGTCGTCACTCTGCCCCGGACCTGCGTCCAGTACGTTGTCACGGAATACGGTATCGCCAACCTCAAGGGCAAGTCGACCTGGGAACGGGCCAAAGCCCTTATCGATATTGCCCATCCCGACTTCAGAGAGGAACTTATGAAGTCGGCTGAACACCAGAATATCTGGCGGCCGTCAGGTGTTTTGGTGCGGGATCCGGAAGAGCTGAACAAGGCGATGTAAAGAGATGAACGGTGGTTTTAAAAACCCCGGTCGATTAAAGAGGAGAGAAACAGAATGGCACAACAGATCGCAGACAGACGGGATGTGGATTTTGTGTTGCACGAACAGCTCAAGATCGCCGATCTCACCCGATATGAAGTATTTGAAGAATTCAACCGCAAGACCGTGGATCTGATTGTCTCGGAGGCCAGGAACCTTGCCGTAAAAGAGCTTCTTCCCTGTTTTAAGGAAGGGGATGAATTAGGGTGCCGCTTTGAAAATGGGACCGTTAAAGTGCCTGAGCCCTACCACCGGGCGCTGGAAATGCTCAGGGACGGGGAGTGGACCGCCATGTGCGATAAGCCCGAATGGGGAGGGCAGGCCATGCCCGCCACCGTGGCCCTGGCAGCGACCCATTTTTTTTACGGTGCCAATTACCCGTTCATGGTGCACAACCTTTTGACCCACGGCGCCGGAAAACTGGTTGAGACATTTGGAACGGATGAACAAAAAAAAATATATCTGAAAAAAATGTATACTGGCCAATGGGGCGGTACCATGCTTTTAACCGAACCTGAAGCCGGCTCGGATGTGGGCGCCCTGACCACAAAGGCGGTAAAGAACGCGGACGGCACATATTCGATCACCGGGAACAAGATCTTTATCTCCAGCGGTGAAAACGACCTGGTTGATAACATCATCCACCCGGTGCTGGCCAGGATAGAAGGGGCCCCCGAAGGCACGGCCGGCATCTCCCTTTTTCTGGTGCCCAAATACCGGGTGAACCCGGACGGCAGCCCGGGTGAGTTCAACGATGTGGTCTGCACCGGCATTGAAGAGAAGATGGGCATCCACGGCAGTCCCACCTGTTCCCTGGCCCTGGGGGGCAGCGGCAATTGCATCGGCACCCTGCTCGGAAAGGAAAACAAGGGCATGAGCGCCATGTTTGTCATGATGAACGAGGCCCGGCTCCAGGTGGGGATGCAGGGCTTCTCCTGCGCGTCCGCCTCTTATCTCAACGCCCTGAATTATGCCCGTCAAAGGATTCAGGGGAAGGCCGTCGGGGCGGCCAGGGATGACGCTGCCGTCCCCATCATCCGGCACCCGGACATCCGGCGCCAGCTTTTGACCATGAAATCCTACACCGAAGGCATGAGAAGCATCATGTTTTTCATCGGGCTGATGGAAGACATGGTCAAGGTCTGCCCCAGCAGTGAGGAGAAAGAAAGGTACCAGGGGCTGATTGATGTCCTCATTCCTGTTGCCAAAGGGTATGTGACGGACCGGGCCTTTGAATTGTGCAGTATGGGTCTCCATGTCTTCGGCGGATACGGTTTTACAAAGGAATATCCCCAGGAACAGCTGCTCAGGGACTGCAAGATCACCCAGATATATGAGGGCACCAACGGGATCCAGGCCATGGACTTTTTGGGCAGAAAGCTGTGCATGAATAAGGGAAAGGGATTTTCAGACCTTCTCAAAGAAGTGGAAAAGACCGTTGATTCGGCCGCAGATATCGATGATCTGTCCGGACCTGCCGGCATTTTAGAAAGGGCGCTCTCCCGGCTGAAAACCACTGCCGCAGGTATGGCAGAGGCCATCCAAAGCGATAATATACACCCTGCATTTGCCAATGCCGCTCCTTTTCTCGATGTGACCGGCGATACCCTGATCGCATGGATGCTCCTGTGGCGGGCCTCCATTGCTTCAAAGGAACTGGGTGGAAAACCCAAGAAAAAAGATAAGGCCTTTTATGAGGGCCAGGTTAAAAGCGCCCAATTTTTTATCCGTAACCTATTACCCGTATCCATGGCGAAAATGGATGCCATTCTTGCAATGGACACCAGTGTAATTGATATTTCAGACGCTGCCATGGGTCCAAAATGAAAAGGAAGGAATCAATGCAAGACGTTGTAGTTGTTTCAGCCTGCAGGACAGCCATCGGTGCCTTTGGGGGCAGCTTAAAAGAGATGAACGGCCCCTTGATCGCATCGGTGACCATGAAAGAGGCGGTCAGGCGTGCCGGTATCGATCCGGCCTTGATCGATGATGTCAGGTACGGCTGTTGTATCGAGCACCATGACAACCTGAATGTCGCCCGGGTGGGGGCGCTCATGGCCGGGATCCCGGATACGGTGCCTGCCGTCACTGTCAACCGCGTCTGCATCTCCGGCATGGAGGCGGTCCTTTCCGGGGTTGCCATGATACAGGCGGGAATGGCGGAGGTCATACTGGCCGGCGGTGTGGAGCATATGTCCGGCATCCCGTATTCGGTCCCCATGGCCAGGTGGGGGTGCCGCCTACAGGATCAGCCGTTTGTGGATGCCATGATCCATGCGCTTCACTGCGGTTCCCACCTGCTACCTCTTGACGAGTCCACACCCCTGGATACCCGGACGGCCCCGGCAAGCTTTTTTAGGGGAAAACCCTATATCATGGGCCATACAGCGGAGTTTGTCGCTCAGTACATGGGCATTTCAAGGGAAGAGATGGATGAGGTGGCGCTCAGGAGCCACAACAATGCGGAACGGGCCAGTATGGACGGTTCGTTCAGCGGCGAGATCGTTCCGGTTCATGTGCCCCGGCGGAAACAAGACCCCCTTGTCTTTGACAGGGACGAGCACTTCAGGCCGGGGATGACCATGGCAGACTTAGAACGGCTGGCACCGGCATTTGTCCCTGAAAATGGTAAGGTCACCGCAGGAAACGCCAGCGGCATCAATGACGGATCATCCGGCATGATTATCATGTCGGAAAAAAAGGCGGATGAACTGGGATTAAGGCCCATGGCCAGGATAAAGGCAAGCGGAATAGGGGCCTGTCATCCCACCATCATGGGGCTATCGCCTGTGCCTGCGGTAAACCGGCTCATGGAGAAAAGCGGGCTGGCCATTGATGATTTTGAGCTGGTTGAAGTCAACGAGGCCTTTGCCGCCCAGTATATCGGATGTGAACGGGAACTGGGACTCAACCGCGAGATCACCAATGTGAACGGCTCCGGCATCGGCCTGGGCCATCCCATCGGATCCACAGGTGCCAGAATCATAATTTCACTGATCTATGCCATGAAAAATCGGGGCAAATCCCTTGGCCTGTCAACCTTGTGCGGGGGCGGGGGCGTATCAATGGCATGTGCCGTTGAAATGATTTAAATATTTGTAGGAGATGGTTGGGGTTTCTTATACTCAGGCGTCTTATTTACTTTTCAAAGAACAAAAGACTGCCCCTGCGGCAGATCCGCAGGGGCAGTCTTTTCCAAATGGCAAATGGTTGACGGAACCATTAGGCTCCACAGTTATTAATACCACAATGTAACATTTATACAAGTATTTTTTTCCAGGGCCGGAAATCAACGTAACATGTCCGGGCGGGAAACCCCATTTGATCAACATTTGATCCTTTACAATTCTTTTAAGCTCGTTTTTTACAAACGTCGTTGACCCTTCCCTTAAACATATTGCCGGTTCTCCCTGCTGACCGGTAAAACCGCTGCATTCAGGTCTCTCATCATATGGCAGTGCAGGCCAGGGGCCGCATGAAATCAGGAACAATCGGATTCAACGGTAAACGAAGCCTTGACGGGTAACCCGGATTAATTTAAAACCCCCGGCTATGCCCGGGGAGATGGAAAAGCGGTAAAGAAATAATTAAAATACTTTTGATCCGTGTCACAAAAGCTGGTAAAAATTGATCAATAAGGTTGATACAATTGTATCAACGATTTTTGTGACTTTAGCCGGGAGTATGGAACAATGATCAGAGTCGGCCTGGGGCAATCGGAACATATCGACACACTTACTGCGGTTGAAAATGCTGTCTTGCAATGCCGCCAAATGCTTGTCGGCTGTCAGCCAAATGCCGGTATCGTTTTTGCCGGAGTCAATTTTGACCATCGTCTGATGCTTGATGAGATTCTCGGCCAGTTTCCAGGAATGGATCTTATCGGCTGTACCACTGCCGGTGATTTTTCATCCGGTTACGGATTTAGCGAAGACTCCGTCAGTTTGTTGGCGTTCTACTCGGATGACATAGAAATCGGGATCGGAGTGGGCCGGTCGATTTCAGACGATCCGGAAGCAGCTGTTCAAGCCGCAGTTAAACACGCCTCAGAGAATCTGTCAAAACCGCCGTCTGTCTGTCTGACCTTTCCGGACGGATTCCATACCTCATTCGGCCCGGTTATGAAGATCCTCAACCTGGCGCTCGGTCATGGCTGCCCGGTATTCGGGGGTGCCGCAGGAACCCTGTGGAATGAAGATCTTGCGCCGCTTCAGTTTTACAAGGATGAGATTCTGGTGAATGCCATTCCGATCATGCTGTTCAGCGGGCCTCTTGAGTACTCCTTTTCCATCGCAAACAGCTGGCAGCCCGTTGGTAAGCAAACCACAATTACCAACGCCGAGGGCCTTGTGGTCAAAAACATCGGTAACTTCACCGCAGTTGATTTTTATCGTCATTATTTAGGGGATCATTCCGAACCGGCACGGGAATTTATTCTGGCAGTATACGATAAAGACGGTGACCATAAATATTTACGGGCACCCGTCCATTACAATGAAGACAAAAGTATCACATTTTCAGAATCAATCCCCATGGGCGCAACTGTCCAGCTTACAGAAGCGACCCGTAAGGTTATGATTGACGATACCCAAAGCACATCCCGAAAAATAGCCGGTCAACTGTCCGGCATGGTGCCTCAGTTCGTCATGGCCTTTTCCTGTGCATTTCGAAAGGATATACTTGGAACGCGTGTGGAAGAGGAACTCAAAATATTAGGAAGCAGCCTCCCCAAGCAGCTGCCCATAGTCGGATTTTATTCCTTTGGCGAAATTGCCCCCCTGGTAAGGGGAGAGGAGAGTTATTTCCATGGGGCAACCCTGGTGACGCTTCTAATCGGACACAGCAACGGGCATTCCGGAACAAAAGATGAGATTGGGTTGCCTCAACCATCAGCCGTTGACCCCGGCCCGGCAGACATGACGGATTCCGGTGATGCGCAGAGCATAGACCGTCTCAAGCTAGAAAATGAGTTCCTGAAAAGAAAGCTAAGCCGTTCGGAATCCTATCGTGAACGGCTGGAGGAAATTAAAGATTTCAATTCCAATTTGCATCACAAGATCATCGTTGAAGTCGAAGAGGCCAGGAAAGAAGTCCAGCAAAAAGAATCTCTTTTACGAAAAAGTGAAGAAAAATACCGCCGGATTGTCACAACTGCAGGCGAAGGGTTTATTCTGATGGACGAGGATATGATCATTACCGATGTGAATGACGCCCTTTGCCGGTTAATCGGTTATGAGAAAAAAGAGCTGATCGGTAAAACGCCTTTGGATTTCGGGGCTGACGAATTCAGAGAATTTTTATCCGTAAATCAGGAAACCATCTCGTCTGAAGAATACCGGACATTCGAAGGCACTTTAAAGGCAAAAGACGGTTCACTTATTCCAATCCTCACCCATGGGAGTAAGCTGAGAGACGACAGCGGGACCGTTATCGGAAACATGGCGTTTGTGACCGACCTGACAGAACAAAAAAAGGCTTTGGCGCTTGCTGCAGAGGTCCAGAAGAACCTTCTGCCCCGATATGGTGTCCATATTCCCGGTCTGGATGTTGCGGGTAAAAATGTTTCCTGTGATGAGATCGGTGGTGACTATTTCGATTTTTTGGATCAGACAGACTATCCCAATGCACCCTTGAGCATAGTGGTTGGTGATATCGCCGGCCACGGAGTTGATGCCGCACTTCTTATGACAACCGCCCGTGCTTTTTTGCGTATGCGCGCCTCGCAATCCGGAGATATTTCAGAGATCATCAACGAGATGAATCGCCACCTGACATCGGATGTCCTCGACACAGGCAGATTTATGACATTGTTTTATCTGGCCATTGATCCGGATAAAAAGCATCTGCGATGGGTCCGTGCCGGACATGATCCGGCAATCATTTACGATCCCAGACAAAATACGTTTGAAGAGTTAACCGGTATCGGAATGGCCCTGGGGGTGAGTGAAGATTTCCGATACGAGGAAAATGTAAAGACAATTGTTGATGACGGGCAGATCATTGCATTGGGCACGGACGGCATATGGGAAGCCCGTAACAAAGAAGGTGATATGTTCGGCAAAGAGAAATTTCGCCAGATCATTCGGCAGAACGCCAAAGAAAACGCCGTCAACATATTGAACGCTGTCTATGATGAACTCAATCAGCATACCAGGGGGCTTAAATCCGATGATGATATTACCCTTGTTATTGCAAAGGTGAGTCGCTCTTAACTGACTCAAACCCAAGGGTGCAACGATGGGGCGGATGCACAGGGATGGTTTAAATCTTATTCGGCGGGAGGTGGGGCACCCTGCCAGACAACACACTGTGGAAAGGGAATTTCAATACCGTTTGTTTCAAGGGCTGTTTTAATTTTCCACAACAGTCTGGTATAGAGTGAATGACTTTTTCTGAACGGATGAAAACCAATTCTCATCCATCCTATCTGTTTTACAGGTCCAACCTTTCTTCGTACCGGTGTTATGATGACCGCATTTTTCAATTCTTTTAAATTGCCGTTTGTTCCGTTAGGGTTCAATCGCTCTGTCAAATGTGTCGGCTCCCTCCTTGGTGAGCATCAGATCCTTGACGCTGAAAATGAACATCCGGCAGGCCTGGGTGAAGAGACGGTTGACCAGGAAGAGGGTGGACAGGTCCAGTTGTTCCGTCCTGCCTGCCGATGAGGTCTGAACAATACTTTGAATAAACGAATTATCAGCGGTCTCCACCCGGTTAAAGACGTTTAGTAGGGTGTCATAACGGTATTGCAGATCATCTGAAGAGATCACTTCATTTATTTCGTTGTACAGTGCAATCAGCCGTTTTCTGAAACGGTCGTACTGAAGATTGAGAAAGGCGGAATCCGATGCTTCAAATTCGTCAAAATTCGGACGGATCCCTTTAAAATTCTTAACCGAATTCATGATGTTTCTGGAAGCAAGAATCATTCTCTCCAGGTCCCGTAAAACCCACGGATCAAGTTTCTGGGTCTGGATCATTGCATAATAGGCAATGATGGCGGAGTGCAGCTCTTTGATCCGGGTATACAATTCATCGGTGGTCAGTCTCTTTCCCTTTTCAAAGGGCAGCGGCTCTTCAAAAACAAGGCGTTTATCAATATGAAGTGACTTTAACGTATACCACTGACACTCCTGGAGCAGGTGTACGGTTTCATTCTTAAGTGCAATAACGGCGGTATCAATCTCTTCTGCCGGTGTATTGTCAATATAAACACAGACACGCTCCTTGCGGGCCGGGAACAATTTGACCAGAAATACCGTCATAACGTGTACAACGGGCAGAAAAATCAGTACACCGGTGACGTTGAATATGGTGTGGAACAGGGCCAGCCCCATGGGACCGTCGGTTGAGGTATCGATAAAAAGGTTGACCACCATCACCATGGCAGGGAGTGTGGCAAAGGCAATGGTAGCGGTTACCAGGTTAAAGACCAGGTGGCTGGCTGCCACCCGTTTTTTGGCGGGTGTGCCGCCGACAGCTCCCAGAAGAACCGTAACTGTCGTACCGATATTCGACCCGATGACTAAGGCTGCCGCCATGTCAAAGGACATCAGCTGGCTGTCCAGGGCCGTCAGTGCGATGGCAATGGTGGCGGCACTTGCCTGCATGACTGCGGTCATCAGCATGCCGATGAGCAGGCACTTCCAAAGCGCCAGATCCCTGAACCGGCTCGGATCAATGGTTTGTGAAAAGGCCTCAACACTGGTTTTCATGTAGTCCAGGCCGAGAAACAGGAATCCGAACCCGATCAGGAGACGGTTGATGTGATAAAGACGGGTGCCGGGTTTGAACAGGATCAGTCCCAGCGCACCGATGCCGATGAACGGAAGAGCAAAGGTTTCTATTTTAATCTTAAACCCAAGTGTGGCGACAATCCATGCGGTCAGGGTGGTTCCGATATTTGAACCCAGGATGACGCCGATGGCGTTTTCCATGCTCATAATACCGGCACCCACAAAGGCAAGGACCATGAGCGAAACCGCCGAACTGCTCTGAAGAAGTGCCGTGACCAGGGTCCCGTTTGCAATGGCCTTTAACCGGGTGTTGGTATAATCGCGTATAATCCGGCGAAACGCCCTGCCGGACAGATCTTTTACGGAATTTTCAAGCAACTGCATCCCAAAGAGAAAGATTCCCAAGCCTGCAAACATTTTCCAATAATCAAAGGGCAGCATATCGGTCCATCCATGAGAGAAGAGTCGTTATTTCTGGCATATAATCAATCATTTTTTATTTAAAATCAAACCATAAACGCATAAAGGCGCCAGATTCTTTACCGGCAAAGTTCTGCAGCTCGGTAAAACCACATACATCCGTCGGATGCCGGAATCTGGCGCCTTTATCTTTTGCAACGCCGGAAAAAGCTTTCCCGCGTTTCAGATCATTCAATTATGGTGTTACAATTATAATTTCCCCTCTGCCTTTAATTTCGACACAGCCGCATCATATTTTTTCATAAGTTCTTGGCTTTTTGGGTGGGATTTTGAAAAAATCAAGTACATTTGCTGTGTTTTAAACGGTGAGGTTACCCCATATTCAGCATCTTTACCCGCTCCCAGGATGACCTGGGATTCGGATTTTCCCACATCAATGTTTTCCATCAAAAGATCTGCCCGGTCACCGTTGATTATTTTCCAGGCCAGCTCAGAGGAGGATACGATGTTGGCCTTGATTTTATAATCTTTAAGAGGGACTTCGTACCAGTAGGACGACATGCCCACCACTTTGAGATCCTGAGCTTTGATGTCGGCGAGGCTTTTGATATCAAGGCCGTTGGGAAATCGTGATTTCTTGTAGAATCCAACCTCTTTGGATAAAGCGAGCAGATTCTCCGGATAGTTGACTTCAGCCACTCTGTCCTGGGTTTTGGACCATGTAAAACTGGCTACGAAATCCCCTTTTCTGGTCATTTCATACGCCCGTTTCCAAGGCATAAATACAAATTCGACATCATATCCCATCTCGGTAAACACGGTTTTAATCTTTTTTGCGTGTAATCCGTAATCCGGCAGCTCTTTTCCTGAAAACGGCTGCCATTCACCGGTGGCGAGTCTTACGGTTTCACTAAAAACAGGACCGGAGAAGAGCAGTGAGATACAAATGGCAATAAGACAATACGTTTTTTTCATAAATAGACTCCTTTACATTTTTTAGACAACTATTTTCAACACACATATATTAAAAGTACCATGCGGCATGAAAAAAGCTTTATTGCCGCCTGATACCATTTAAACAACAATTTACTCCTATTCAGGTGAAGATCAACGTTTTTTAGGATAGAAAGACGCTTTTTGTCAAGAAAAGTATAAAGGATGATTGAAAAAGATGATTCAGCCTGAAGTGTGGTCCTGGCCGGGCTGTCAATTTTCACATAATCTTGCAAAAATAGACAGGCAATCTCGAAAAATTAAAATTTTCCAAATCAAGAACATATATTATAATCGCTATTCTGGAAAGCCTTCGACAGTTAGAATGTTAAAGTATAAAATACACTTTTTAACCCCTGGATCACCGGCCTCTCATTGATGGTTGATTAACAAAGGACTTTTCCACGGAGTTTTGGGAAAAGAGCCATAAAGCGTGGTAGGTCTGGTGCATCCTGTTGTTTTAAGTGTATATGCCATATGATTTCAGTATATTAAAGAATTTAGCTCAACTCAAATTTGCCAACTTACTAGTGTTTGATCCACTTTCTCTTCTTGTTGATTTCCTCTTTGTCTCTAAAAGATTTTTCCAAATCCAAACCGAACCGATTGGCAATTGCACAAATATAAATCAATATATCTGCAAGCTCACCTGAAATGCTCCCAAACGCTGAAGTTGCGTCAATTTTGAGCCCTTCGGACTTGCGTACTGCTTTGAACAACTCTCCGACCTCCTCTCCCAACAGCAAGCATTTGTCTCTTGCAGACTGATCATCAAATCCTCTTTCGAGTTCAAGCTCCTCTACGTATTTCTGGAAATCACTTAAGGTTGGATTACTCTTTAGTTTTAACATGATATTTTTCTATGTTTCGCCTTATAACGCTGCAAATGGAGCGTAGCGGAATTTGCATCCGAGTTAATTTGCCGGTTATGCTTTCTTGTTGTGTTCTGTAACACGGCAATAGGTAAAATCACAGATTGTTCCACCTGTGCCGATTGTACAATTTCTTTTAAATCTCCATTTTTCAATATTATCTTCTGCAACAAGCCAATCTCCCCGACACATATGCTGGCCCAATTCAGGAATGTTTAGTTTGGATATCGCCTCCGCAAAAGGACAGTTTTGAATGGGCAGCCTGACAGTATTTATATCTATGTATTCAATATCATAATCAAATAACAGACCCCATATTTTTTGCTTGTCTTTTAGTTTACTCTTAAAATGATCGAATTCTGAGGCATCTTTGATTATTGGAGGAAAAAATTTTTGCATCGTTTTTGCAATGATTGTTACTACTGGCCCTATTATTTTAACAGCTTGTTGTTTTCCAACAAAAATTGATAGAGTGTGCGTAATTAAAGAAATCGGAGCAGCAGTCAAAAATCCGATTAGGCATCTAAACAATATCTTCATATTAATCCTTTAATAAAGGGACATAACAATTTAATGTGTGGTTCTGTTCATCATAAAAATGGTATTGTTATCCAGTTAGAAAATTATAGAAAGCTGGAATACACTTTCAATATCAACGGGTTCCGTAAATGTAAAGTAAGAAATGAGCGCAGATTCCACTTTATGGAGGGTAAAGTTGAATAAAAAATCAGAATAGCGGTTCAACCTATTACATAACCGTAACCCATTTCAGTTCTTAATAAATTGATCCGGGAAACCTGCCCGGTCAATCTGAACACCATATGACCTTACTTTTCCACCAGATGCCATCTGCTGAACATAAAGATATTGAACGGCTTTTTGAATGTCTGCAATTCCTTGTCTTGCCTTTGACTGACCTATGCAATCCGGAAAGATCTACCGTGTGGTTAACAACCATTTGAACCGCTTTAAAAATTCTTCAAGATGATTCTGGACCACCCTGCAAAGAGTGATCAGTCCGCTGTCCATATCAATTATCACCTCTGGTTTTGATAGATTTTTTTTAAAAAAGATCCATGCCGCACCGGAAAAGGCTTCCACATAGGTGTTGTGCCCAGGGATAAGGGGGATGATGGTTTTTGCTAACCGGGAGTTACCGCCGATATATTCGAATGGGTTGTTCACACGGGCACGGCCATAATCTGTTGGTACGCCGCTTGGGCCCAAGATACCGGCAACGGTTGCAGGCCTTCACCGGTCAATCCCAGAATCGCCTCCCCATATGAGTTAACCCGGACAATCCTTTCCCGGACAAATCCCTTTCAAACCGGTGGGAAAAAATCTTTGCGTCATAAAAAGCGGCAATTTTTTCAAACAGGTCCACCACTTTTTTTCTGATATCGTGCCGTTCTCCCGGGGGGGACTGGAAGCCCCAAAAGGTACCATCTTTAAATCGAACCGTTCCCTTGGATGAGAATTCCATTGATGTGTCTGTCATCAATGATCCTACCAGCTCGACATCCTCGGTTTTGATAATAAATATTTCATCAACACTGAGATGATTCTGTTTAAGCATCCTTACTCCTTTCGCTGTCGGGTCTATTGGGTTCCCGTAGAAAAACAGCTCCATTTGACTGATTTCCGCGTTGGATAAAATTTTTATCCGACTTGAACCTGAACAAAATTGATTGTTTTCCTGCAGAAACGATTTAAAAGACCTCATCTTTTCCATTGTTCAGCTTATTTGTGTAAGCGTAAATCCCAACCTGACCTCTACCGGTCACTGTATGGGGGTGAATACCTCCGGTGAAAATGCGAGTCTCTGCTTCATTGCCGGTGATGCTGAGCGCCCGCATAAAAAAAGCCTTTCAAGCTAAAACGCTTGAAAGGCTGCACCCAGTTTACTTGGTCCTTTCCAAATTAACGCCGGAGTTCTGTAACGCCGCAGAAACTTGGCTGTCTTTTTTAAGGCAGGTCTTCTGGCTTTCGGATCAACCTAATGTCTGCACCTTCCCGATTCGATTCATCGAACAGTGGTATTTCGCAGAGTTCGTACCCGATCACAGCGGCGGGACCGCTCCCGATTCCAACGGGATTCCCTATTAAGCCCAACATGAGCACCTTTAAAACCAATTATTGAATGGATGCCATAGAAAAGTCAAGGGAATGACCTAAATTATTACTAGAAGTACCCTTAATTGATTTCCGACAATCGGTTTGAATGTTTGTTTTTACAGACAAATGGATGTCTTTAACTCTGTTTTTTGGGTATTTTTCTAGGATCCGTCATATTCTCCGGTCTCAGCATGTCATCCAGTTCTTCTTTTGACAGCAGCCCCTGTTCCAACACCTGTTCATAAACACTGCCCCCTGTTTTAAGGGCCTTTTTGGCAATGGCGGCTGAGGTTTCATATCCCAGGACCGGGACCAGTGCCGTGACCAGGCCGATACTGTTCTCCACATATTTCCGGCATACGTCGCGGTTGGCTTCGATACCGTTAATGCAGCGGGATGCCAATGTTACACAGGCGTTTTTCAGGATCATCATTCCGTGGAGCAGGTCGTAGGCAATAATGGGTTCTGCCATACAGAGTTCCAGTTCACTGGCTTCGGCAGCCATGGATACCACGGCGTCATATCCCATGACCTGGTAGCAGATCTGGTTAACCAGCTCCGGAATAACCGGGTTGACCTTTCCGGGCATAATGGAAGACCCCGGCTGCATGGGCGGGAGGTTTATCTCGTTTAAGCCGCACCGGGGGCCGGAAGAGAGCCACCTGAGGTCGTTGCATATTTTAGATATTTGGACGGCAGCCCGTTTCAAGGTGGCCGACATCTGAACAAAAGAACCGGCATTCTGGGTGGCTTCCACCAGATTCCGGGCTTTTACGAGTTCAAACCCGCTGAGTTCGGATAACACCTTTGTGACCGCGCCTGCATATCCCGGAGGACTGTTGATACCGGTACCGATGGCTGTGGCACCCATGTTAATTTTCAGCAGTTCTTCGGCAGATTGGGCAATGGCGCCGACAGCACTGTCAATCATTACGGCATAGGCTGAAAACTCCTGTCCCAATGTCATGGGAACCGCATCCTGGTTCTCGGTCCGCCCCATTTTAAGCACGTCCTTAAACTCATCGGCCTTGTTTAACAGGGCCGCCTGAAGATCTTTCATGGCCCGTTCCAGGTTTTGGTTGGCCAGCAGTACGGCCAGTTTAACTGCCGTGGGATAAGCATCATTGGTGGATTGGGAGCAATTGACATGGTCGTTGGGGTGGAGGTGTTCATACTCCCCTTTGTGATATCCCATCAGTTCCAGGCCCCGGTTGGCAATGACCTCATTGGCATTCATATTGGTGGACGTGCCGGCCCCGCCCTGGAACATGTCTACGGTGAAATTGTCATGCCATTTACCATCCAGCAGTTCGTCACAGGCTTTGCAAATGGCGTCCGCTTTTTCAGGGTCCAGCATCCCCAACTGAGAGTTGGCAATGGCAGCGGCTTTTTTGACCAGGGCCAGGCCGTCAATCAGGTGCTGAAAATTACTGACCGATATTCCGGAGATGGAAAAATTCTCCATGGCCCGTTGAGTCTGGACCCCATAGTAAACCCCGTCGCACAGTTCCCGCTGGCCCAAAGAATCCAGTTCCTGGCGAAACCCGGTCATGACGTTCGATTCCGGCCGGTTTCGATACAGCTGTTTGGAAAGTACCCGCATCCGCCGGTTGATCCCCACGGCAACCCGCGTAAGGATGCGGTAAAAGAGTTCGGGCCGGTTTTCCTTTAATGCTTCAATCTCTTTTATGGAGATCTGCCAAAGCGTGGCACCGTTCCGGGAGTAAGCCCCGTTTGAGTGAGCATCTCCTTCCAGAAAGGCTCCCTCACTGATCAACGCACCGGAAAGCATGGTGGCGACGTGGCGGGAGCTGCCGTGGAGTCCGCGGACCAGCTCGACATCCCCCTCAAGAATAATCCCGGCCCACAGCCGGGGGGTGGATTCTTGAAACAGCCATTCGTTGGGTTGATAGGTTTTTTTTTGTCCCTGATCGAAAAATACCTTCAGATCATCTTCATTAATACCGGAAAATTTAGCCGCCTGCTTGATGGTCCGTCTGTCCAGCGTCATAGCGTCATCTCCAAAAAAAGTGTTGTTTGATAGTTGTTTGATAATTAAGATCGTTCTCAGGAAGATAGCATCATAGAAAGAAAATATCCAACCCCTGTGGCCGTTCCGACACCGATGATTCCCGGCAGCATGAAACTGTGATTCACTACATATTTTCCAATCCGTGTCGTACCGGTCCGGTCAAAGCTGATGGCTGCCAGGTCACTGGGATAAAAGGGGAAGAAAAAATAGGCGTAGCACGCCGGCAGAACCCCGATCAGCACGGCCGGCGGAATATTTAACAAAAACCCCAACGGCAGCATAATGGTGAGCACGGCCGCCTGGCTTTTCAAAAACACCGAAACAATAAACATGGCAAAGGCAAAGGTCCACGGCAACGCTTCCACCATATCCTTGACCAGGTCGATAAGGTAAGTTTTATGCGCACCGATAATGGTGTCACTGAGCCATGCAATACCGAAAATAATCAATACAGCCACCATACCGGCATTAAAAACAGTCCCGCCGGCAATTTTTTTGGGACTGACATTGGTGAACAATAAAATAAGAGCGCCCACGGTCAGCATCATAAACTGGATGGCAACCGACATGCCCACACCTTTGGGAAGAACGGTTTTGGAGAACAATGCAACGATGATGACGGCAAGGATACCTCCCAGAAAGATGAATAACCCTTTATGTGCCTTTGGATCGATCTGTTTCTCTGTTTGCCCGCCTCCTTCTCTGTTTAGTTCTTTCACAAATTCGGGATCTTTCATTTTCTCGGCAAACACGGGATCTTTGTCCAGATCTTTTCCCCGTTTCAAACTCCAGGTGGTGGCAGCCAGAACCCCCAGAAAGGTGGCAGGCATGGTGATTTTTAAAATATCCACCAACCCGATGGCGAGCTGATTGGCCGTGGCCGTGGCCAGAACAACGGCTGCCGCCGCTGCAATGGGGCTGGCGGTTATCCCCATTTGTGATGCCACGGTTGATACTGCCAGAGGCCGCTCCGGGCGAATTCCCTGTTTGTATGCCACGTCATAGATGACCGGAAGCAGCGGATAGACCGAATGGCCGGTACCCACCAGCACCGTCAGGCAATACGTGCACAGGGGGCCCAGATAGACGATATATTTGGGATTATTGCGCAGTAATTTTTCTGCATAGCTTACCAAAAGGTTCAGCCCGCCGGTTGCCTCTAAAGTGGCGGAACCCGCCACAACCGCCAGTATAATCAGCATCACATTCACCGGAGGTTTGCCCGGTGTGATGCCGAAGACAAATACCAGCAAGGAGACACCCAGTCCGCCCAGCAGTCCGAAGGCAATCCCGCCGTAACGGATGCCGATAAAAATAATACCCAGTAAAATTAGCATATGAAACCAGAACATTATCCATTCCTTTGTATTATATTCGTTGGTTTAAAGGCCCATCAGTTTATTAATGACAGGTATAGCATTAAAGATCTCTTTGCCTGCCGGATGTTGATTTCTTTTTTCAGTATTGATTGGTTCGTTCTTAACAGGCACTCTATTTTTTCCGCCCAATTTAAGTATCAAAAAAATGCTGTCAATATCATGAAGTCTATTTTTAAAAATAAACCGTCATTTGTGTGGCTGCCCCATCTTTACAGGTAAAAATCAGAGGTGTTTTAAAAGCAAGAAAAATCCATTACTTTTAAAAAAAAATAAAAAAAATAATGAAAATTAAATTGACATCAACAAAGGGGTGTCTATTTTCTTTTCATAAGAATTTTTCCGGAACAACACGTAAAAGACCACCGGAATAAACATATCACCTAACAATCAGGAGAATTGAAAAATGGGAAAAACTATAGGAATAGATTTGGGTACAACCAATTCATGCGTATCTGTAATGGAAGGAAACGAAAGTAAAATTATCATGAATCAGGAAGGCGGGCGAACAACACCGTCGGTGGTGGGGATTTCCGATACCGGCGAACGGCTGGTCGGCCAGATCGCCAAGCGGCAGGCCATCACCAATCCGGAAAACACGGTGTTCGGGGTTAAAAGATTGATCGGCCGGAAATTCAGTTCATCCGAGGTTCAAAACGATATCCGGGTTCTACCGTTTATTATTGAAAAAACAGGGGCCGATGATCTCTGTATCAACCTCAGGGGCAGGAAACACACTCCGGTGGAAATATCCTCCTTTATCCTTGCCGATATCAAGAAATCTGCCGAGGCTTATCTGGGCGAAACCGTAACCGATGCAATCATCACCGTTCCCGCTTATTTTGATGACGGCCAGCGGCAGGCCACAAAAGATGCCGGCAAAATCGCCGGTCTCAATGTGCTCAGGATCATCAATGAACCGACGGCTGCCTCGCTGGCATACGGCCTTGAAAAAAACAGAGAAGAGAAGATAGCGGTCTTTGATCTGGGTGGGGGCACCTTTGATGTCTCGGTTTTGGAAATCGGCGACGGCGTCTTTGAAGTGAAATCAACCAACGGAGACACCCATCTGGGCGGTGAAGATTTTGATAACCGTATCATTGAATATTTGTCGGATGAATTCCTCAAAGAGCAGGGAATCGATTTAAAAAAGGATAAAATGGCGTTGCAGCGCTTAAAAGAAGCCGCTGAAAAAGCCAAAATGGAATTGTCCGCTGCCATGGAGACCGATGTGAATCTGCCCTTTATTACGGCGGACGGGTCCGGTCCTAAACATTTGAATATAAAAATTACCCGGGCCAAGCTGGAATCCCTGGTTGAAGAACTGTTGACTAAGATAGAGGCACCGTGCCGGACCGCACTCAAGGATGCCGGGTTGTCGGCTTCCGACATCCATGAAGTCATTCTGGTCGGCGGAATGACCCGGATGCCGGCGGTTCAGAAACGGGTAAAACAGATATTCGGCCGGGAACCCAATAAAGGGGTGAACCCGGACGAAGTGGTCGCACTGGGGGCGGCTGTCCAGGGAGCGGTTCTGAGCGGAGACCTTGAGGATGTTCTGTTACTGGATGTCACCCCCTTATCTTTGGGGATTGAAACGCTGGGCGGTGTGATGACCAAGCTGATTGAAAAAAATACCACCATACCGATTCAGAAAACCCAGACCTTTTCCACTGCCGAAGACAACCAATCGGCCGTATCCATCCAAGTCATGCAGGGAGAAAGAGAGATGGCTGCCGACAACAGGCCGCTGGGCCGGTTTGAACTTGTCGGAATCCGGCCGGCACCCCGGGGAACCCCGCAGATTGAAGTCACGTTTGATATCGATGCCAATGGTATTGTCAATGTTTCTGCAAAGGATTTGGCAACCGGAAAAGAACAATCCATCCAGATCACATCTTCATCCGGGCTTTCAAATGAGGAAGTGGACCGCTTGATTAAAGATGCTGAAATGCATGCGGATGCAGACCGGAAGAAAAAGGAGGACGTGGAGGTCCGAAATACGGCCGATGCGTTAATTCACAGAGGTGAGCAGACCCTGGGTGAACTGGGACAAAAAATCGATCCTTTGCTTCGAATGGAGATAGAAGGGGCTGTCAGCGATTTAAAACAGGCACTTAAATCCGAAGATACCCAAAGCATCCGTAACCGGACCGACGGGTTAAATCAACTCCTGCATAGACTATCGCAGGATATGTATCAGCGTCCGGACGAATCCGTAAGGCAGGACCGCTCAGACGGGAGTCACAACTCTTCAGGGGCGAACGGTTCATCAACGGATGATGTGGTGGATGCGGAATTTGAAGAGGTCACCTAATCTGGAAGAAGTCATCTAATCTGGTGATTGACGGTTTGAAGGCATTTTTAAACCGGCGGAAAACATGCCCTTAAAAATGCCTTGAACCGTCGATTTATTCACTGGATGTCGTGAAAATCCATTTTTACGATGGTGCTGAAATCGGGCAGTCGGTCGATTATCCTCTCTTCTTTCAGAAACCGGGCCGTCTGATGGAGACTGTCCAGGATCGGCCGGTCCAGCCGAAGCCCGTATTGATGGCGTTTTATTACCTTTTGAGCGGTTGCCGCGGATAAGCCGGTTTGAACGGACATGATCCGGGCGGTCTCTTTTGGATACTGTGAAATGAAATCCTCGGCTCTTTTCATGGCCTTGACGAACTTTTCCATCTCCGTCTTTTTGCGGCCCAGCCATTCCCGATTCCCAAGGATCATAATGGGGTATTGGTTGCCCAGGCCGCCCAGGCTGGCTAATTCCACCGCTCCCCTTTGTTCGGCCAGTGACGGGGTGGGCTCGCTTGCGGCGAACGCATCAATTGATCCGGCCAGCAGGGCATCCACCATGGTGGGAGGGGTTAAATCCATCAGCCGGATACTTCCCGGGGAGATCCCGGATCCGGTAAGGGCGGCGAGCAATCCCCCATAGGTCGAGGTGCCTTTTTTTACGGCCACCCGTCTGCCTTCCAAATCGTTAAGCGTCTGCAGGGTCGAATCTTTGCCGACCATGATCCGGTGGCGATGTTCGCCGGTGGCATGGCTGGCCATGATGGTGAATTTATCACTGCGCGTCATCATGATAATTGCCGTTGTATCCCCCATGGCTGCGATGTCGGCACTTCCCGAATAAAGCGCTTCCGCACTGGCCGGCCCGCTGCTGAACCGCAAGGCTTTTATCTCCAGACCCTGATCTTTGAAAAACCCTTTTTCATAGGCGATAATGGGAAGAACACTGCCGATTCTGTCCTGGAAAGCAAACCGGATATTCAAAGGTTTGGCAGAACCGTCTGCGGTCAAGGTCATATTGAGAATGAATCCTGACAACAATAAAACAATAAAAAAATGGTTTGTTTTAATCGGTCTCAATCGTTTCATGGAGTCACCTATTCGTAAAAATTTGGGGCTGAATGCAACAGGGCTGTCGGGCCAGATCGTTGCGAAGCCTGTTTTTCAATGACAGAAACCCGGGTGTTGAGCGGCTTCGGGAACGGTTCCGTGCCACCTGAAAATCCGTAAAAATACCGACAGAGGCCTTTCCCAGGATGATGATCCGGTTGGCAAGGTATGCGGCTTCCTCCACGCTGTGGGTCACATAAATGACGGTCTGCCGGTAATCGGACCAGACGCGCAACAGTTCATCCTGAAGCCGCTCCCTTGTATTGGCATCCAAGGCGCTGAACGGTTCATCCATGAGCAGCACCTTGGGTTCAAGTGCCAGAACGCGGGCAATGGCGACCCGTTGCCGCATACCGCCCGACAGGGTGTGCGGGTATTTGTCCGCATGATCCAAAAGACCCATCTGATCCAAATGGGTCCGTACGGTCTCATCACGGTTTGCACGATTTTTCCCCGTGAATTTTAAACCGAACTCAATATTTTTTTTCACCGTCAGCCAGGGAAAGAGGGTGGCTTCCTGGAATACGACCCCCCGATCCGGCCCGGGTTCGGATATGTCGGTGTTGTCCAGCATGACCCTGCCGCTTGACGGAAAAATAAATCCGGCAACCAGGTTTAAAAGGGTTGTTTTTCCACATCCGGAAGGACCCAATACACAGAGGAATTCTCCCTTGGAAACAATGAGATTAATATCCGATAGAACCGGGGAGTTCCGGCCGGTTTGATTGTGATAGGTTTTGTTTACATTCTGAAACGTGATCATTGTTTTTCCGGTATCAAAGACCATGTGCGAACCGTCTTTTTTTCGATCTGTTTTAAAAACAGGTGTTCAAATAAAAGACCGATGATACAGATAACGGCAATACAGACAAAAGAAGAGGCATAATCCAGGGTCCACCGGGCCTGAATGATGGCATACCCGAGCCCGGTTCCCGTTCCCACGACCATTTCGGCTGCCACCAATACCCGCCACCCGGTTCCCAGGCCGATCCGAAAGCCGCTCAACATGGACGGCAGAGCACCCGGGATAAGCACGGTGAAAAATAAGGCGTTCTCCTTAGCCCCCATCATCCGGGCAGCCTGAATAAGCCGGATGTCGATAAGCTGTATGCCTGCCAGGGTATTGATGGCAATCGGGGCAAACCCGGCAATGGCAATCATAAAAATGGTTGCGGTCTCTCCGATTCCGAAAAGAAGAATGGCCACGGGAATCCATGCCAGCCCCGGAACCAGTATAAGAAGCTGCGGAATTTTCGAGGTAAGGGTTTCAACCCATTTAAACCGTCCGGCTGCCAGGCCGTATCCGACACCCAGAACGGCGGCGATTGAAAATCCGATCAGCCATCTCTGAAGGCTGATCAGGGTGTGGGCATAAAGGGAATGGCTTAAAAGCGCCTCCCCGCGAATCAGTGTTGACAATCGGCTGAAGGTCTGCCAGGGAGTGGGGAAACTGACACCGCGAAAAAATTCAACCCATTGCGCAACAACCTGCCACAGACACAAGACAATCAATACCGGAACCAGGGTATGCAGTATCTTTTTTAGTAGAATCATTATCAATGGCCGACATCATTTCGCCCCTTTGTTAAAGGCCTTTATTTTTCAATTCCAACCCTTGCTTTGACTCCCTGTTTGAAATAATGTTTGATTTCGTTCAGTTCAACCACATGATCGGCCCGGTCTATTACAGTTTGGCTTGCACCTCTTCCGGTGACCACCAGCTCCACATGATCCGGCTTCATATCAAACAGAGTCAGCAGATCCTGTTCAGAGATGATTCCGTACTTGACCGCGATGTTTCCCTCATCCATAACGACCAGGTCGTGTCTGCCGTTTTCAAGAACGGCTTTTATCTTTTTATATCCGCTGATACCGGCCTGGACATCTTCCGGCGAGGGCCGGTTCTTGACGAATTTTCCAAGACCGTAGTGCTCAACCGTAATCTGATCCGGGAACTGCTTTAAAGCCGCGATTTCGGAATATTTGCCCGATTTTAAAAATTGTCCGATAAATACGGTTTTCCCGGAACCCACGGCTCTTACGGTATATCCTAAAGCGGATGTGGTTTTTCCTTTGCCTTTGCCGGTGTATATCCGAATCTGTCCCTGCATCAAACGCCTCCTTTTTCACCGGTAATCAAATAGTTGCATTCTTTTATGCACCGTTGCGCAGATTGCCTTTAAAAGCAGCATAACAACAGTTTTATCAATGGGTATATAGTCCAAAAGACGATTTTATTTCTTAACAAGACTATTTTGATCAGTAAAAGCGGTATGGATGGCTGCAAAGACGAATGGAATCCATTTTAGCCCAATCGTTTTTATGGAAAGTTACCAGGCAAAAGTCCGGCAAATCGGTCGGATTGAACCGGATTCTTTTACCGAAACCGGGTCTGCACAAAATGCGAAACTGAAATAAAAAGATATTTTAAGTATGATTGGGGTTGATTTTATGACTTGCTGCTGATTTTATATAAAGAAGATTACAACCTATAAAAGAACTGGCAGATTATGGTTGATCTACACAATAAAAGCATTGCTGCAGTCTTAAATAATCTTTCAGAAGCGTTCATGATCATGGATGCAAACGGTAGAATTGACTTCCTGAATTCCGTTGCAGAGGATATATCCGGGTATACCAACAAAGAGGCTAAAGGGATGCGCTGCAATGATCTGTTTAAATCATCCGTATGTGACCATGACTGCTTTTTTAAAAACGATACCTGCTCAAAAAAGACCTGCAATACAAGAGAGCTGATCATTCATAATAAAAACGGATGTCCGATCTGGGTGGAATGTACCACATCGGCTATTGTTGACACGGACGGGACCGTTGCCGGTGCGGTTGATGTGTTTAAGGATATATCAAAAATCAGGATGCTCAAAGAGAATCTTAAGGTATCTGAATATAAATATCGCCGTCTCTTTGAAAGTACCAAAGATATGATTTTCATTACCTCTCAAAGCGGACGGTTACTGGATTTTAACCAGGCTCTGGTGGATCTTCTGGGGTATCGGAAAAAAAAAGAACTCTATGCACTTGAATTCATCGAAAAACTATTCATTGATGAAATGCACTGGCAGGTTTTTAAAAGCCAGATCAAACTGAACGGGTATGTAAAGGACTTTGAAGCGGGGTTTAAAACAAAAGAAGGTACCCGGCTGCATTGCAGTTTAAGTGCCAATGCTGTCAAGGACGATCATGGCAATATTCTCGGATACGAAGGCATTGCAAAAGATATCACCGCCCGGATGGATTCTTTCAGAAGCTTGTATAAACATCACCAGGAGCTGCGGCTGCTCAATACGATTGCCGTAACCATGAACAGTGTTCAGGACCTTGATGAAGTCCTTGATATTGCGCTGAATGAAGTTATGGCACTGTTGGACTTTTCCATTGGTGCCATTTTTTTGATCAACCATGAAAAACATACGTTTGAGCTCCGGGCTCAGACAGGATTTATAAAACGGCTGTATATCAAACCTGAGAATCTGGAGTTTCACGATAAAGAACTTGAGGCGTTTTTACTCGGTGCTGATAATTTTGTAACCCCCAAATCCATATTCCCCTCTTTTAGAATTTCCCTGAATATTTCAAAATTAAAAAAATCGATCACACTGACCTGTTTTTTGATCACTGAAAAAGAAAAACCGTCCGGTTTTATGGCGTTCTGGATCAAGGATGAAGAGGCCCTGTCCATTGAAGACTTCCATCTTCTCGGATCGCTCGGTAATTTTGTAGGGGGGGCGATTGCAAACATTAATTTGATAGAAACCGTTCAAAAACACCGGGAAGAACTCAAACGGGTAACTGCCCAGTTGTTTCATTCCCAGGAGACCGAATGCAAACGGATTTCCCGTGAGCTTCACGATGAAACCGGTTCTTCTTTAATCGGTATCAATTTAAAGTTGGATGCGGTTGAAAACAAGATTTCAGGAGATGCCTTTGAAATACGGTCCATGCTCCGTCAGATTAAGGGGCAGATTAATGCGACATATCTGGGGATGCGGCGTATTTCCCACCGGCTCCATCCCGCCCTGTTAACCGATTTGGGACTGGAACCGGCACTGGATCAGTATATATCCGAGATTACCGAACAATCCGATCTGGTCGTCTCATTTAAAATGATCGGGTTCTCGGACCGGATTAATGCCGATATTGAAACCGTGCTCTACCGGTTTTCCCAGGAAGCGCTTTCAAATACCCTGAAACATGCCCATGCCAAAGCATTTAAATTGTCTATAATCAAAGGATATCCGTCGATTATTTTTGTTGCGGAAGACGACGGAGTCGGGTTTGACCCTGATACGGACCAGCATGAAAGACCGTCACTGGGACTCTTATCCATGAGAGAAAGAGCCATTACCCAGGGGGGGAAGTTTGACCTTCGAACCGCTCCTGGAGAGGGTACCCGTATCCGGATTGAAATTCCGATATTTAAACGGGAACTGTCACAAAAAGAATGTGTTTGAAAATATAGATAAGGAATACATGAGGAAAAAAAAAATAATCACCATTGTCATAGCAGATGATCATACCATTGTCCGGGAAGGACTGATGCGGCTGTTAAAGGAAGAAAACGGCATGAGCGTCGTAGGGGAGGCCCGGGATGGGAGAGAGGCGGTGAATCAGGTGTTGTCCCTGGAGCCGGATGTGGTGATAATGGATATTGCCATGCCCAAGCTCAACGGTATTGAGGCCAGCAGGCAGGTCAAACAATCGGATAAAAAAACAAAGATTATTATTCTCTCCATGCATGACCACAGCCGATATATCAGAGAACTTTTGGGCATCGGCGTTTCAGGCTATCTGTTGAAAAACTCAGCCAGCAAAGATATTGTAAAAGCGGTCATCAAAGCCATGAAAGGGGAGACGTATCTGAGCCCGTCCATTTCCACACGGGTCATCGAAGACTATGTGGAGTTAAACCGGAAATCCCTTGAAGACGAGTTGTACGACTCTTTGTCCAACCGGGAAAGAGAAGTTTTTCAGATGATGGCCGAAGGCAGCTCCACCAAAAAAATCGCCGAAACATTATGCGTCAGCCCGAGTACGATTAAATCCCACCGTTCGAATATTATGGAAAAATTGAAAATGGACAACCTCTCCCAATTGATTCAATATGCTATTCAATTAGGAATTATCGATGTCCATTTCGGTTCGTCCTGATTTTGACTTATCCTGCCGGTCTTATCTAAAATTTGCGTTTGTTTACCGCCACATCGCTATCTTTGAAATACCGGCTTTTGCGCCGTTCTTTGTGGCGTTTCCACGTTTTTATATCCCATTTCAGATACTAAATTTAAAAAAAGTTAAGTTGACAGCCGGCAGATTATATGCCAGAGATAAAAGTAGTATTTAGGGGGGATACAGCCATGTCAACGCATGAGAATATCTTATCTGCGTTACGAAATGCAGTAGTCTCGTTTAGGGCCGATGATTGCCGGGCAGCCGCATTCAAGGCGCTTGAACTTGGGATGGATCCCCGGGATGCCATCTTGGACGGACTGGCCGTGGGCATGGAAAAAGTGGGTGTATTGTATGACACCAGCGTTTATTTTGTACCCGAAGTACTGTTGAGTGCCGATGCGCTCTATGCCGGCCTGGAAATTTTACATCCCCACATGAAAAAAACAGCGTACCTTCCAAAGGCAACCCTTATTATCGGTTCGATTCAAGGGGATGTTCACGATATCGGAAAAAACCTTGTCAAAGTGATGTGCGATGCTGCCGGCTGGGAAATCCATGATCTGGGGTATGATGTTCCGCTTGATAGATTTGTTGAAAAGCAGATCGAAGTAGATGCGGATATTATCGCCATGTCGGCCATGATGACCACCACGATGATGGGAATGAAGAAGTTGATTTCCATGTTGAGAGAAAATCATTTGGACTGCCTGACCATGGTAGGTGGTGCCCCGGTGAATCAGGATATTGCCGATCTCTTCGGGGCTGACGGGTATGCAGACTCTGCCGAAAAGGTGGTTCCGCTTGGGATTAAAATGATTCAGCGGTCCCAACGGATGCGGAAAAACCGCCGTAATGCATAGCCGGTTTTTTTATACCCGTTTAAAATGGATGATGGACGGTGGGACGGTTCAATGAGAAATTCCGATTTTTTAACTTTATTACAGCACCTTCCTGTGGCGATCTATCGGTTTACAACGACACCGGTCTGGAAGTTCGAGTTTTTAAATAACGGAATTTATTTTATATCCGGGTATCCGCTTTCCTATTTTTCAGGGGATACGCCCCATGATTATGCCAGTCTAATTCATCCCGACGACACGGAAATCCGGTTGAAAACAATCACCAACCGGATGCTGCAGGGCAAACCCTATACGGTCGAATATCGCATCCTGCATGCCGACGGCCGGTTTGCCTGGGTTAACGAGGAAGGCAGGCCGTTTACGGACGAATCGGGGAAGAGCCAGTTTATCGGAAACATTATTGATATCACCCATAAAAAAAGGGTGATCGAGACATACCGGCTCAATGAATCCCGGCTGAGTTCCCTGCTCGATTTAAATCAGATGGCGGATATACCGTTGAACGAAATTACGGAATATGCGCTTGAACAGGCCATTCAGTTAACCCGAAGCAAGATCGGATACTGTGCGTTTGTTAACCCGGGTGAACAGATTATCCGGATGTATTCCTGGTCAAAAATGGCCATCAAAAACTGTCAGATTAAACACAAAAAGAATACATATCACATCGATGAAATGGGGTTGTGGGGAGAGGCCATCCGGCAGAGAAAACCCATTATCACCAATGATTTTTTAGCTCCCCATCCTCACAAAAGAGGACAGCCCGAAGGACATGTCAAGGTCCTGCGCCACATGAATGTACCGGTCTTTGACCAGGGCCGGATAGTCATTATTGCCGGGGTGGGTAACAAGAAAGACCCCTATGACCAGTCAGACGTCCACCAGTTGACCCTGATGATGGAGGGGATGTGGAATATTATCCGGCGAAAGGAGATTGAGGAGCACCTGCGTGACAATGAGTTAAAGTATCGGAGTGTGTTTGAACATGCCGGAGCCCCGTCCCTGATCATTGAGGAGGATATGACCGTCTCCATGGCCAACCTGAAGTTTGAACAGTTTTCCGGCTATTCGAGGCAAAAGATAGAAAAAAAGACTAAATTCTCAACCCTTATTGACCGGGAAGATATAAAGAGTTTAAAAAAATTTTTAAATAACTGCACCCGGGAATCCAAAGACGCCCCGTTTGAATATGAGTCCACCTTCATTGACTATGAAGGGGTTTCCAAAAATATCATTATAAAACTGGGGATACTTCCCAAACAGGAACGGTGCATTGCCTCTTTTTTTGATATTACCCAGTCAAAACGGGCTGAAACCCAGTTGCGAAGGGAAAACCTCCTTTTAAAGTCCAATATGCAGAAACGGTACGGCTTCGGACGTATTGTCGGAAAAAGTGCTGCCATGCAGGACGTTTACAATCACATTATCGAGGCGGCGGCATCAGATGCCAATGTGATCGTTTACGGTGAATCCGGAACAGGCAAGGAGTTGATATCCCGTGCCATCCATGATGTGAGCGACCGGCGGGGGAAAGCGTTTGTCTGCGTCAACTGCGGTGCGGTTCCCGAACATTTACTGGAGAGTGAATTTTTCGGCAGCAAAAAGGGGGCCTTCACCGGCGCCTATTCTGACCGGACCGGTTATCTGGCTCAGGCAGACGGCGGCACCCTGTTTTTAGATGAGATCGGTGAGATTGGGCTGCCCATGCAGGTTAAACTTTTACGGGCAATTGAGGGGAACGGATACACGCCGGTGGGGGGAACCGAAGTGATCAAACCGGATCTGAGGATCATTGCCGCTACCAGCCGGGATTTATTGAAACAGGTGGATGAAGGCAAGATGCGCAAGGATTTTTTTTACCGGGTGCATATTGTCCCCATCGAACTTCCGCCGCTTCGAAACCGGAAAGAAGATATCCCGCTTCTGACCCAGCATTTTCTGCATGAAAAAGACCTGGCGAATAAAAAGGGGAATCTGTTTACCAACGAGGTAATGGAAGCTCTTAAAGACTATGATTGGCCGGGAAATGTAAGGGAACTTCAAAATGTGCTTCACCGGTTCATTACCTTTAACAAGCTGGATTTCGGTCATCGTGCCGTTAAACATCCGGAAAAACGGATGCCGGAACAAAAAGTCAACAGCAGGATGGCGGCCGGTGATTTAAAAAAAATGATGGGTATTTATGAGAAAGATATTATTCTGGATGCCCTTGAAAGAACCCGGTGGAATCGGACCAAAACCGCCTCAGTTCTCAATATCAACCGTAAAACACTTTTCAAAAAAATGAAAACACACGGGATACATTAGCCCCATTGTGTCCCCTTTTGACCCCACCTACCATCTCTCTTTTTAATCGCTGATCTTGAAGGTTCTGTTTTATAAGTGGGGCCTTTTGACCCCGTCGTCAAGTCTTGGTTTTTTGCATCCGTGTTTTCATTTTATCTCCAAAGCCCTTAAAAATAGTTCCTAATGGAAACTAATTCTTTATTTTCAGGTTCAAGGATATAAAAAATTTAACCACCTGAATACATTTAGTATTTTCAGAATAAATCCTTTATCCAAAGCAAAGTTCGGGGAAACGAGGAGAGGTACGCAGGAATTAAATAAAGGATGTTATGGTTTCCATTCTCTGCCTGGTACAGGAATTGAAATACTTAAAAGATGCAAATGCCGTAAGATATGCGGGTCAAAACAGACGACAGGAGTGAATATGCCCACCACAGAATATGTTCAGACAAAGATACGGGATCTTAATCGATCCGAACCCGGTTTCCGACCCCCCTGTTTTAAATCATACGATTTCCAATCAGACCGGGCGATTTCATCCGGCCGTTTTTTCAACTGAACCAGAAAGAAAGGAAATATTATGAAAATTACTCAGATTGCAGGTTTTCTAGGTTGTGGAAAAACAACGCTTTTATTGAAACTATCCCAGGTGTTAAGGGGGAATGATGAAAGAAAAGTCGCCCTGGTGGTAAATGAGATAGGAGAAATTCCCGTGGACGGCAAGATCATGGAGGAGAGCGGTATGACGGTAAAAGATATCGGAGGGGGATGCATCTGCTGTGAAGTGGCTTCCAGTTTTGCAAAAACCCTCAGCCAGCTCTACCGGTCATTTAAGCCGGATCATGTGCTGGTTGAACCCACCGGTGTTGCCGTGCCCCATCAGGTTAAACTGGCGGCAAAGATGGGGGGGCGGGATGCAAAAATATCCCTGGGGCCGGCCGTGGTTCTCTTTGATGCCACAAGGCCGGCGGAACTGCTGGATATGGATATGCTGGGTCAGTTGGTAACCACCCAGATAAAAGATGCGGATATCATTGCCGTCAGTAAAGTCGATGCCGTTGACGAGGCTGCCGTAAAAGATTCGGCCCGGCAAATCCGGGACTATAACACAACCGCTGATATTGTGAACCTGTCTTCCTTCAATGAGCTGGGTATTGACAGGCTTGCAGCCGATATCATCGAATGGAAGGAGGCGTAACATGACGTCGGAAACAGATACGGAACAAGGTTGTTATACCGAGCATGGGGTGAGCGGGTATGGTGTGGCCGCCAAACTCACCCGAAAAGACCCCATGGACACGGCGTTTTTAAAAAAAACGGCTGAACAGACCATGCAGCTGATTGCCCGGAAATGCATGGATGCCGGTGCCCGGTGTATCGGCCACATTAAATCCCATATTAAAACAGAGGCCGGGACCATTAAAGCGGATACCATTGGTGTCGATCACGGTACGTTTTCCACGGGAGAACTGGATCACGCCGTAACCGAAGCGGCCATGGCCATTAATAGCATTATCCAGGGAATCAAGGAGGATGTGGTCAGGAAAGCCACCCTGGACGGACTCCATGAGGTGGCCCAAGACCAGGGTCTTGATGTGGTCAAAGAAAAGGAACACACCTATTTTGATGAATTTGATTTTGTCACATCCAAACAGGAGTATATCAAACAACTGAATGAGCAGTTGGCCGCAGGTGACCCTTCGGATACCCGGGAGAAGTAGATGCGGGTTGTCAGTGTATCAGGGACGTTGGGAAGCGGAAAAACCAGTCTGATAAAGGCATTGATACCTTTTCTTCACAAGAAGGGCAAAAATACGGCCGTGATCGTTAACGAGGACGGAACGGTTTCCTATGATGAATCGTTCAAGAACCGGTTCCGGGTGGCGGTGGGGCATTTGAGAGGCGGGTGAATGGGATGCTCCCTGGCCGCCAGTCTGGTGGATCTGAAAAAAGAGCTGAAGCGGTCTGTTGATCCGGATTATCTCTTTCTCGAACCCTCTGAAATGATCGTCACCAGTGAACTGCGCAACGTAATGGCCATGGGGCTGAGAGATCTTCAATACACGGTCGGCCCCCTGATAACCCTGGTGGATGCGGTTTCGTTCGGATTTAACTGGGAGGAAAGAGAACATTTGATTACAGGGCAGATTCGCGGCACCGACCGAGTTGTGCTGAGCCGGACCGACCGGGTGGATCAAGAAGAGATTGAAAGGATCTGCAGACTCCTGCCGGTCAAACCCGATGATCTCCTGCTGCTGAACCCAAATGACGGTAAGGGCCTGGAAACCCTGGGCCGGGAACTATTAAGCTAAGGATTTAAAAACAAAAGACAGGAATTTGACCCTTTGGGTCTTATAATAACCCGGAAAAGGAGGTAGGTTATGACAATGACAAGTCTCGAACGAATTGGAACGGTTCTTCAAGGGGGAATACCGGATCGTGTACCGGCGGCGCCACTGGTCTGCGGTGCGTCACGCAGGGTATACGGCATTACCTATGAAGAATGGAGCCAGGATGCCGAACTGGCAGCCAAAAGCATGATCCAGGCCCATGATCTCATCGGTTTTGACGGCATTTTGGGGCTGGTGGACCTTTCGGTGGAAGCGGCTGATTTCGGCCAGTCCATGGTCTATCCCATCGAAGATACGGCCCACCCGGATTATGACGATATGTTCATAAAGAGCCCGGACGATTATTACAAAATTGAGCGGATCGATGTTGCAAAGGCGCCCCGCATGCAGCATTCGTTGAAATACATGGACATTATCTGCAATGAAAAGGCTGCGGATACTGCTGTGATGGGGTTTGTCTACGGACCTTTGGGGATTTTGAACATGATGCGCGGTGCGGAAAAATTGTTCAAGGATTGTTACAAACATCCGGATGCGGTGATTGCCGCCGAAGAGGTGATCACCGACGTATTGTGCGAATACATAAAAGAGTATGCAAAAACAGGGGTTCACGCCATCGTTCTTGACACCCTGTTTGCCTCCCAGTCGATCATGAGCAAAAAGATGTGGAACAAGATGGAGGGCCCGTTTGCCAAACGGCTGGCCGATGAGATCCGGGCCAATGATATGATGGTGATGGTCCACAACTGTGGCAACGGGATCTATTTTGATGTTCAGATCGATGCCATGGAGCCGGTTGCCATCTCCTTTGCCTATGAACCCGACGATTGCAAAACCATGGCTGAAACCAAAGAAAAATGGGGGGATAAAACAACCCTGTGCGGTTATGCCAGCCCGGCAACCTATGCGTTTTTGGGGACCCCTGAAGAGATGAAGGCCGAGTGTAAAAAACAGATAGAAGAACTGGGCAAGGACGGGGGATTTATCCTGGCAACCGGGTGTGAATTCCCGCCCAACGGATCATTGATGAATGCCATGGCCATGATGGAAGCCGCCGAGCTGTACGGTAAATATTAATATTACTCAGCCTTGTGCCCGGATACCATCATCCGGGCCGGTTGACTCCTTTTTAATTGCAGACCCCGGGGGAATTTGATTTAATCGATCATGTGTCCTAACCCATTATCGGAGAGGTATTATGCGGAAGATTCAATCCACTGACACGTCACCCAAAGCATTGAACGGTATCAAAATCGAAGACTATCATATTGCCTCTGAACCCTACTACCTTCCCTCGGGCAATGAGATCGGACTGTTTGAATCCGCGTGCCGGCTCAAACTGCCTGTACTGCTCAAAGGCCCGACAGGCTGCGGTAAAACACGTTTTTTAGAGCATATGGCCTGGCGGCTTTCCCGCCCCCTGGTGACCATTGCCTGCCATGAAGACATGACCGCCTCGGATCTGGTGGGCCGGTACCTGCTCAAAGACAACCAGACCGTCTGGCAGGACGGCCCCCTCAGCCTGGCGGTCAAGCACGGTGCCATCTGTTATCTGGATGAGGCCGTGGAGGCCAGAAAAGATACCACGGTGGTGATTCACCCGTTAACGGACAACAGGCGGATCCTGCCCCAGGAAAAAAGAGGCCGCCTGCTGGAGGCCCACCCGGATTTTCTCATCGTCATGTCCTATAACCCGGGGTACCAGAGTGTGATGAAAGATCTGAAGCATTCCACCCGGCAGCGGTTTCTGGCCATTGACTTCACCTACCCGTCCGCAAAGGGAGAAAAGGCCATTATCATGGAAGAGGGCGGGGTGGATGAAGAGACTGCCAAACGGTTGGTCAAACTGGGGGAGATGGTTCGCAATCTCAGGCAGCATGGTCTTGAAGAGGGGGTTTCCACGCGGTTGCTGGTCTATGCCGCCCGCCTGATTTCAGACGGTGTTTCACCGGGTTCTGCCTGCGAAGCCGCGGTCACACGGGCCATGACCGACGATGTTGAAATACAAGAGGCCATTGAGGCGATCATTACCGGGATTTTTTAGTGATGAGTATCCGGGACGGTCTTTCAACCCCTGCTCAAATGGGTGATGCCGGTAAAAAAGCCTATGCCGCGGCCCGTGAATCCGTCGGCCATCTGCGTGCGGTTACCTCATCAAAGTTCTTAAAACAGGCCGGGCTTAAGATTCAATCGGTTGAAACCACGGATAGGGCGGATGTCATCCTAAAAGAGGCAACCCGGCTCTGCCGGTTGAACTGGGCGCTTTTTCTGCCGTTTTTAGATGCCGTTCCAACCCTGCCGGTTCATTATCATCTGACGGCAAAATGGGCGCATACGGCCGGTCTGCTGACGGCTTACGACATTGATACGGCCGTGGCCTTTCTGGAGTCCACCCCACGGGTTGTTCAGGTCCTTGACGCTAAACCGGACCTTATCCTCTGGGGCCGGCAGGGGTTGGATGCCTTTGAAGCCGCCCGTCATACAAAGAAAATGCGCAGACCGGTCCGGGCCTATTTTACGGAGTCAAGCCGGGCCGATTGCAGTTACCCGCTGGACCGGTGGTCTTTCTTTCTCCAGCA
>JANQML010000140.1 GCA_028280105.1 Desulfobacula sp.
AAATTAGGCTTGAAAAAAATAAATAAACCGATTATAGATATTGACTCCGGCTGTCCAGGCCGGGTGGAGTTATTCTGTTCGGTCGCCTCGTAACAGAAGACCGCGAACCTCGTCAGGTCCGGAAGGAAGCAGCGATAAGTGATTTCTTCTGTGTCGTGGATCGATCCCGATCATGCAATTTTTCTAACCCGGCTTGTCAGCCGGTTCTTTTTCATCGGCATCACAACCATTTCTTGAAGAAGGTTCTTTTTTTAAGGTTGATCTGATCTCGCTCACAGGACAGAATCACCTGTGCTGACAACCGTCAATCTTATGTACGCAACAGGCCTCAAACACCCGCCCATACCCTTATTAAACTTCCGGCCGACACCCTTCTATTTTATGTCTTGACATGCTTTTAAACAGACTTATTTTTCACCCATCATTTAAACACGTTTTTTTATAACAGGCCTTTAATTAAAGGGATATTGCGACCAGGAGAAAGCATTGACAAAAGATAAAAAGACAAAAAAGGACCAGACTCAGGAAAAAAAATCTCCTGAAAAAAAAGCTGAAAAGGGTAAAGTCAAAAACGGTTCTTCCAAAAAGCCTCCGGGAAAAAAAGAGACCGTCAAGACGCTAAAAGAAGATCTGGCTGTGGAAAAGGACCGTGTACTAAGGTTATCAGCTGAATTCGAAAACTACAAAAAACGAAAACAGCGCGAACTGGATGATTTTAAAAAGTTTGCCAACGAAACCGTTTTCAGACAGCTTCTTTCCGTTGTGGATAACCTTGAAAGAGCCATTTCAGCGGCTGAGGACAACTCTGATGAAAGCGGCCTGCTGGAAGGCGTAAAGCTGACATACAAAGAGATTATCCGGCTGCTGGAGTCCTTTAGCGTCAAATCCGTCGATGCCGAAAACCAGGCTTTTGACCCGAATTTTCACCAGGCCGTCACCCAGGTGGAGTCGGATAAACACCCTGAAAATACCGTTACCAGTGTCCTTCAAAAAGGCTATTTGCTCCATGATCGCTTGATAAGACCGGCAATGGTTGTTGTCTCGAAACGGGCTGAAAAAGAAACTGAACAAAACAAAGAAAATTAAAAATATATTCGGAGGAAAAATCATGGGAAAAATTATCGGAATCGATCTTGGGACAACCAACTCATGCGTTGCTGTCATGGAGACGGGTGGTGAAGGTAAAATTATTACAAATGCAGAGGGCGGAAGAACCACACCCTCTATCGTCGCTGTTTCGGAAAGCGGAGAGCGGATCGTTGGTCAGGCTGCCAAAAGACAGGCTGTAACCAACCCGGAGAACACGGTATTTGGTGTTAAACGACTGATTGGAAGAAAATTTAAATCCAAGGAAGTCCAGTCTGACATTCCGATCCTGCCCTATAAAATTGAAGCAGCCTCCAACGGAGATACCCGGATCAGTTTAAGAGGAAAACAGCACTCACCGGCTGAGATTTCATCATTCATCCTTGCCAACATCAAAAAAACGGCTGAAGATTACCTGGGCGAAGAAGTGACGGAAGCCGTTATTACAGTGCCGGCCTACTTCAACGACAGCCAGCGTCAAGCAACAAAAGATGCCGGAAAAATTGCAGGGCTTAACGTCAAACGGATCATTAATGAGCCTACTGCAGCCTCCCTTGCCTACGGTCTGGATAAAAAAGGCGAAGAAAAAATAGCTGTTTTTGATCTGGGAGGCGGTACCTTTGACGTTTCAGTTCTTGAAATCGGTGACGGAGTGTTTGAAGTAAAAGCAACCTCCGGCGATACCCATCTTGGCGGCGAGGACTTTGACCTGCGGGTCATTGATTTTATTGCCGACGAGTTTAAAAAAGACCAGGGCATTGATGTCCGCGGGGATAAAATGGCTCTCCAGCGGTTGAAAGAGGCCGCGGAAAAAGCAAAAATGGAATTGTCATCTTCAACCGAAACCCAGATCAACCTGCCCTTTATCACAGCGGATGCATCAGGTCCCAAACACCTGGATGTTAAACTGACAAGGGCCAAACTCGAATCCCTGGTTGCCGATCTGCTGGACAAACTCGAACAACCCTGCCGGACCGCCCTGAAAGAGGCCAATCTGGGGGCAGGCGGCGTGGATGAGGTGGTGCTCGTCGGTGGTATGACACGAATGCCGGCCGTACAGGAAAGAGTTGAAAAAATATTCGGTAAAAAACCTCACAAGGGTGTGAACCCGGATGAGGTGGTTGCCATGGGCGCGGCTGTACAGGCAGGTGTTCTCCAGGGAGATGTAAACGATGTTCTGCTTCTGGATGTCACCCCGCTTTCGCTGGGTATTGAAACACTTGGCGGTGTAATGACCAAATTGATTGATAAAAACACGACCATACCCACCAAAAAGAGCCAGGTTTTCTCCACTGCAGCAGATAATCAGCCCGCGGTTTCCATCCACGTGCTTCAGGGTGAAAGGGAGATGGCGGCAGATAACAAAACACTCGGGCAATTTGAGCTGACAGATATCCCGCCGGCCCCCAGAGGGGTTCCCCAGATTGAAGTCTCCTTTGACATAGATGCCAACGGGATCGTTCATGTTGCAGCCAAGGACAAGGCGACCGGCAAGGAGCAATCCATTCGGATTACAGCGGCCAGCGGTCTGTCAGACGATGAAATCAACCAGATGGTAAAAGATGCTGAAATGCATGCAGAAGAAGACAAGAAAAAAAGGGAATTGGTTGATACCAAAAACAATGCCGAAGCCCTGGTGGATCAGACGGAGAAGACCCTGAAAGAGCACGGCGACAAAGTCGATGATGAGACGAAAAAGACGATTGAAACAGCCGTCGAAGCCCTTAAACAGAGCAAAGACTCCAATGATGTCGAAGAGATAAAAGCCAAAATCGAGGCCCTTTCTCAGGCCTCACACAAACTGGCTGAAGTGATGTATCAGCAGGCAGCCCAGGATGGCCAGGCAGGCGACCCAGGCGCGGCTCCGGGTGCCGATAGCGGTGCAGCCCGGGATGACGACGATGTTGTGGATGCTGATTTTGAAGAGGTCAAAAAAGACAAATAAAAGAGTTAATACCAGTTGAATCTTATCCTGCCGTGTTCTATATGTGTGGAATACGGCAGGATTTTTTATTTACCTATCCGGGATTTTATGATGAAAAGACTGAAGGTTTCTTTCCTATTATTTTTCTTTATCTGTGTATCTGTTTGTCTTCCCCTGGCCGGGTTCAGCCAGGATTTTACCGTGGCGGATGCATTAAAAGGACTTGAAAAAAAATATACCGGCAAAAGTTTTAAAGCCCATTTCCATCAGACAACGAATCTGGCCGCACTTGATATCAACGATACCTCTTCCGGACAGGTCTGGTTCAGCCATCCGGGAAAAATGAGATGGCAGTACATCTTACCCCGGCCCTATGTTTTTATCACCAACGGCCAAACCATCTGGTTTTACCAACCCCGTGAGAATCAAATCAGTGTCGGGAATGCAGGCGATTTTTTTAAAGCAGGGGCAGGCGGTACGTTTCTGTCTGATTTTTCCCAGGTCCGGGAAAACTATTCAAGTAGACTTAAAACCGTTTCAGTCAACGATTACACCCTTGAGCTGACACCCAAAAAAGCGGTTCCCGAAGTGGCTCTCATTGAAATCAAAGCCCATCGACCATCCCATGAAATTTACCAGGTTATCACCCAAAATATCCATTCCGATACGACCACATTCGATTTCACCGATACCCGGTTTGTCTCCCCTGACCCGGACCTGTTTGAATTTATCATACCCGAGGGCATTTCGGTCATTGAAATGGATTAAAGCCCCTCTGAAAAACCATGAAAGAAACCCGCTGTGCGTGGGAAGATCCGTGCTGTCTGTTTGAAACCGTTCAATCCCGAAGGCTTTTATCTTTGGTTTTTTGAAATAAATCCGAACACCTCTGTAATGATCTTTCTTGCGGCAAACACGGAAGTTAATGAGGGATCCAAACCCGGAGCCACCTCCACAATATCCATTCCGATAATCGGCAGGTCAAACAGCTGTTCAAGCAGGGTCAGCAACTCCCGTGAATTCAGTCCTCCAAACTGGGGGGTTCCCGTACCCGCGGCATAGGCCGGGTCCAGACAGTCAATATCCAGGGTCAGATAGATCATATCCAGGTGGGCCAATTGTTTTTTTACCTGTTCCGCACATTCAACCGGACCGATCCGGGAAATATCCCTGGCAGATCGGACCTGGACCGGATGATGATTAAAAAAGTCAAGTTCATCCGTCTCAATGGACCGGACCCCCAGAAAAAAGATATCCTCAATCCCTTTAACGTGATCCAGTTCCATCGCCCGTCTCGCCGTGCAGCCATGGGAGAACCGATCCTGATTAAGGCTGTCGCACAGGTCAAAGTGTGCATCGATGTGGACGATTCCGAACGGATTCTCCACAACAGTGTCAATCCCTTTGCAAACCGGGATAGTAACGGAATGGTCCCCTCCGAGCATGATAAAAAACCGGTTGTTTTTCACACAGGATTCCGCCAACCGGGTGGTCCGGGTAAACACTTCATCCCTTGAACAGCCCTCAACATTGCCCAGATCTTTAATTTTCAAATGCTGAAAGGATTTAAAATCTTCGGTTGTCGGGGAGATGGTGCGGGTAATATTCCGGATCGCATCCGGTGCCTCCCCGGCACCGGCTCTGAAACTGACACTCCCGTCGTACGGGACGCCGAATATAACGATATCAGCCGATTCCAGGGGCACTTCCGGGCGGTTCAAACCGGCCCATATTTTCCGATCCTGACATAGCTCTTTTTTTCTACATGGCGTCAAATATCTCATCCGGGATATCGGCATTGGTGTAAAACTTCTGGATATCATCACTGTCATCCAGGGCCTCCATGAACCGGATCATCTGTTCGGCCTCTTTTCCCTCAACCTTGGTCAGGTTCTGGGGAATCATGGTAATTTCAGCCATATTATATTTAATACCTGCATTGTCTATGGCGTCTTTTACCGCATCAAACGCGGCCGGTTCAATGATAATATCAAAGGAATCCGTCTCTTCCTTGATATCTTCGGCACCCGCATCCAGTGCAATGTCCATGAGTGTCTCTTCGTCGGCATCCTCTTTGGATACGGAGATCAGACCCTTTTTATCAAACATCCAGGCCACACATCCGTCAGTGCCGACATTTCCGCCGGCTTTTCCAAAAATATTTCTCACCTCCGCAATGGTCCGGTTGCGGTTGTCCGTCATGGTTTCAACCAGAACGGCAACTCCGCCGGGGCCATATCCTTCGTAAAGGATCTCTTCATAGTTCACCCCCTCAAGTTCACCCGTTCCTTTTTTAATGGCTCTTTCAAATGTATCTTTGGGCATATTCTGAGACCTGGCAGCGGAGATGGCGTGCCGCAGCCTCGGATTGGCCTCGGGATCCCCCCCTCCCAGCCTGGCGGCCACGGTGATCTCTTTGATCAGCTTGGTAAATATCTTGCCCCTTTTGGCATCTGCTGCCCCTTTTTTATGTTTGATGGTCGACCATTTACTATGTCCGGACATATTGGCTATCCTCCTTGCTTCTTGTATTTTGCTATAATATATATTTCTTTGCTCTGTTTTCTGCAACTCTCGGGTTTAAATATTTTACACGTTTTAAACCTTGCCTGCACCGTTTTTTGAAACAGATTAAATTCATTGCCCTGGAAAATTTTGCAGACAAAATGACCGTTGGCTGACAGACAGGTTTCCGCCGTATCCAGGGCCATTTCACATAAAGCCGCAGATCGCAGCGCATCCACATCTTTTCTGCCCGTGGTGGCCGGAGCCATATCGGAGAGCACCACATCCAGACCGGCCAGATCCCCTAAAAAAACCGTATCTTCCATTTTCAGGATATTATCCCGGATCACCCGAACGTTGGCGGGCAGTTGAATCTCCACGTCCTTTAAATCAATACCGAATACACGGCCCGTCATTCCCACCTGTTTGGATGCATAGAGCAGCCATGATCCCGGTGCACACCCCAGATCCAGAACCCGGTCTCCGGATCGCAATATCTTAAACTTTTTTTGTATCTCTTCCAGCTTGTAAACCGACCGGGCCGGATAGTTTTCAGCACGGGCCCGGCGGGTCAGGTGATCATCCCATTGGTTGCCGGGAGAAGAGGCATGACGCCTTTTTGTCTTTCCGGACGGTCTTTTTCCGGATCTATTCTTTTTTAATTTATTCTTCCCGGCCGGCATTAAAATAAGACCTCCATGGCATCTTTTAAGAAATTCACACTTTCAATGGTCATTCCCTTGACCCGGGATAATTGTTTAATGGCCGAACCCGGCACCAGGCACCTGGAAAATCCCATTTTGGCCGCCTCTTTTATCCGCGCCTGGGTCTGGCCCACAGCCCTTATCTCGCCTGTCAGTCCGATTTCGCCGATAATAATGGTTTTATTCTCCACAGGCTTGTCTAAAAAACTGGATGCCAGGGCAGAGGCAATGGCAAGATCTGCCGATGGTTCCACAATTTTCACCCCGCCCGTAACATTCATAAAGATATCAAGCCCGGCCAGGTTCATTCCCAGACGTTTCTCCATCACCGCCACAATCAACGCCACACGATGATTATCAAGACCCAGTACGGTCCGTCTCGGGGTGCCCAGCCCCGAACTGGAAACCAGGCCCTGGATCTCCACCAGGATCGGCCGGGTGCCCTCCATGCAGGACGTGACAACCGAGCCCGGCGCCACAGAAGACCGTTCCGAAACAAAGACCGCAGACGGATTGCTGACCTGGGTCAGCCCCTTTTCATTCATTTCAAAAACACCGATCTCGTTGGTGGAGCCAAACCTGTTTTTTACCGCCCTTAAAATTCTGAACACATGGCTTTTGTCCCCTTCAAAATAGAGAACCGTATCCACCATATGCTCCATGATCCTGGGACCTGCAATGGCACCGACCTTGGTCACATGTCCCACAAGAAAGACAGGCAACCCGCTGGTTTTGGAAAGCTTCATAAACTGCATGGCCGCCTCCCGGATCTGGGTCACACTGCCCGGGGTGGATGTAATATCCGGATGAAATACCGTCTGGATCGAATCCACCACCAGCGCATCATAATTGGATTTTGAAACAATGGCTAAAATCGATTCCAGATCGGTTTCTGAAATAACAAAGAGATCTTTTCCCGCAGAATCAAGCCGCCGGTTTCTCATGGAGATCTGGCGAACAGACTCTTCTCCTGAGACATAGAGGCACTTTTTCCCGGCATTGGACAAGGCCGTCAGCACCTGGAGCATGAGCGTGGATTTGCCGATCCCCGGGTCTCCTCCGATAAGAATCAATGATCCGTCAACAATACCCCCGCCCAGAACCCGGTCAAATTCTGAAATCCCGGTTTGAATTCTGTCCGTCTCTTCCGCACTGACGGAATCGATCCGGACCGGTTCAGGTAAAAACGAGGCTGTTCTCTTTTTAGCCACCCCTGTCAGGACCTGCTCTTCGGACAATGTGTCCCAGCCGCCGCATTCCGGGCATCGCCCCATCCACTTGGGTGTATGGGCGCCGCATGCCTGACAGCGGAATATGGTTTGATCTTTTTTTTTCACCGGTTTAACCCTTTATTAAATCTGCTGATCGATAAAGTTCGGAACTATATCATTTCATTGGTTTTTTTTCAATATTCGGGAATTGGCCCCTCAAGCCTTTTCAATTCAAGACGGATTTAAATTGTTATCCAAAGCAGAAACCGGGCCAAAACAACGCCTTTTTCCATAGACAGACAGTCAGGCCGCTGAAAGGGATCAAAACATTGTGTTCCCGAATTATAAATAAAACTTTGGGTTTGATAAGATGTCATAAACCCTATTAATAAAACAATAATTGGTGGCTAATTCCGGTCTAACGTCCCTTATTTAAATTTATGACCCATAATACGGACCCAAAAAAATGAACCCGATTACCATACCACAAATCAGAATTCTTGATGCCGTTGACAAGGAAAACAATTTTTCCAGGGCGGCCGCTCTTCTGGGCATCAGCCAGCCCGCCGTCTCCATTCAGTTGAGAGAACTTCAAAAACGGTATGGTATTACCATCTACTACCGGAGAGGCAAGAAAATCATGCTCAGTGAGCTGGGTATGGATCTTGTGAAAACCGGGCGTAAAGTTCTGGGCCTGCTGGATGAAATGGACAACCGGATCAAAGAAGCGGCAGAGTTGTTTTCCGGAAAAATCCACATCGGTTTAAGCTGCCACTATTTTGTCAAACAGCTTTTACCCCGGTTTATCGAAGAGTATCCGGGTGTCCGCGTCAAAGCCACCATCGGTAATTCGGCACGGCTAAAAGAAGAAGTCCTGGCCTGCCGGATGGACGTGGCGGAAGTCACAGATACAGAACCGGTTCCCCATCTGTTCAACCTCAAATTCAGTGAGCAGAGAATCCTGATGTTCGTCTCCCGGTCCCACCCCTGGGCAGACCGGTCTCAAATCGATATCCGCCATCTGGATAACGAAAAAATGGTGGCCCTGCACACCGAATCCATGACCCGCCGGATATTTAACCAGAAACTGGATAAGAAAGGAATCAAACCCAATATTGTACTGGAACTGGACAACTGGGACACCATGAAAGAAACCGTGGCCGCAGGAATCGGGTTTGGAATTGCTTTAGAGGATGAGTTCGGGCCGGATAACCGGTTGGTGAAAATTAATCTAAAGGGCGCCCGGTTTACAGCCGGCCAATATTTTGTATGTCAGCCGGAATACCGGGAATTGAATATTATTTCCGCCTTCCTGGATTTGGCAGAAAAAGAGAGTGAAAAATACCGCATTTTAAAACAGATTGAAAACAAAGATCAAGGAGAAGACAAATGAAACATCTGATCAAACTGGCATTACTGTTCACAACGGCTTTCAGCCTGCTTCTGAGTTCGGCTCAAGCCGAAGAGATTTTGGTATACACCGCATTGGAAGATGACGAAATCCCAAAATATCTGGCCCTGTTCAAAAAAAGCCATCCAGACATTAATGTAAAAATCGTCCGGGATTCCACCGGAATCGTGACAGCCAAGCTGTTGGCTGAAAAAGAGAACCCAAGAGCGGACCTGGTATGGGGATTGGCCGCCACAAGCCTGATGCTCTGCGATCAGGCCGGCATGGTGGAACCCTATGCACCCAAAGGGGTCGAACGGGTCGTTCCAAAGATGCGGGACACAAATAACACACCTCACTGGGTCGGTATCAAGGCCTGGATGACCGGTTTTTGCGTAAACACCTATGAGGTTGATGCGCTCAACCTGCCCACGCCCCGAAGCTTTGATGACCTTTTAAACCCGGTTTATAAAGGACATCTGGTTATGCCCAATCCGGCCTCTTCAGGTACGGGATTTCTAACGGTCTCCGCCATATTGCAAATGAAAGGGGAAGAAGAAGGCTGGGCCTATCTGGATAAATTGCACCATAACATCTCAAGATACACCCATTCCGGCTCCAAACCGTGCAAAATCGCCGGTGCCGGTGAACTGCCCGTCGGTATTTCTTTTGCCTACCGGGGGTTTATGCAGAAACAGAAAGGAGAGCCGGTTCTCACGGTCTTCCCCCGGGAGGGATCAGGATGGGATGTTGAGGCCAACTGCCTGATTAAAAAACCTTATATTAAACCGGCTGCCAAGACATTCCTGGACTGGGCCATCAGTGAACCGGTCATGAAGGAATATGCCAAAGTCTATCCTGTAACCGCATATGCCACCGGCGCGCCGATCCCGGACGGTTTTCCAAAGGATCCTGAAGCGCAGCTCATTGAAAACGATTTCCAGTGGGCAGCTAAAAACAGGATGAGAATCCTCAAAGAATGGTCATCCAGGTATGACGGAAAAAGTGATGCCAACTAATGTCGATGTCGGATGAAAGCCATACCGTACCGGGATAAGGCAGCGAGTGGAAATAACCTTTACATACTGCGCCGAATTTTTATTCGTATTCAAGGCGGGAAAAGGCGCGCATAGCGAGCTATGTAAGCCTTTTCCCAACGAAGAATACGGATAAAAAGACAAGTAAGATGGATAGGTTATTTTTACTCGATGCC
>JANQML010000259.1 GCA_028280105.1 Desulfobacula sp.
CATGTGTATTATCACAAGAGACCGGATTATTGGAACCGTGGGTGGCGGAACCCTGGAACACCAGGTGGCTGAAAAAGCCAGGCAACTGCTGGACTCTCCTCAATCGTTTATCTATCCGTTCCGGCTCTCCGCCACCGATGTTGCCGGAACAGATATGATCTGCGGCGGGGATGTCGATCTTTTTTTAGAGCCGGTCCTGCCTGAAAATGAGACCAAGGTATACGTCTTCCGGGCTGCTGCAGATGCATTATCCCGGAGTCTGCCGGGACTTCTGATCACTCGGATTGAAAACGGCCTGCCGGGTATGGACACCGGAACTAACGCATTTTTAAATACGGACGGAACAGCTGCCGGCCATATCACCGGTGTGGATCTGAAACAGGCTTTTCCTCTTTCAGACCCTGAGCCCGGCGAGTCCGCCCCGTTTGAATTGAAGACCCTGCCCGGTTCAAATACCCGACTCTTTGTTGAACGCATAGTTCCCCCGCCAACGGTCGTGCTCTTCGGAGGCGGTCATGTCTCCTTGTTTGTCGCTCAAATCGCGGCAATGGTAGGGTTCCGTGTCATCGTGATCGATGACAGATCCGAATTTGCCAACAGGGACCGGTTTCCGGATGCTGACGAATGCCGGGTCTGTGATTTTGAAACCGCTTTTGAGAATTTAACGATCACTTCCAGCACCTATATTCTTATCATTACCCGGGGACATCTGCACGATAAACAGGTGTTGGAGCAGTCTCTTTCAACCCCTGCCGGGTATATCGGGATGATCGGTTCAAAAAAGAAACGAGACCTGATTTACAAGGATTTACTGGAACGGGGGGTGTCCCGGGAAAAAATCGAGCAGGTGCACTGTCCCGTCGGACTGCCCATCAACGCCCGGACACCGGAGGAAATCGCCGTAAGCATTGTCGGTGAGCTGATACAAAAACGGGCGCCTGAAAAAAAGCCGCGGCTGGCATGAACCCGGCCCGAAAACGGCTGGCCGGCATTATCCTTGCCGCAGGCAAAGGGTCACGGATGGGGAGAACCAAGCAATTGCTCCCTTACAGGGGGACGACCCTTCTGGGAACGGTGATTGAAGAGGCAACATCTTCAGCACTCTCCGATGTTGTCGTTGTCCTCGGGTTTGATGCATTGAAAATTAAGGAGCAAGTCGACATGTCAGGCACACGGGTGGTGATGAACCCAAGGTTTGAAGACGGGCAGGCAACCTCTCTCTGTGCCGGGTTAGCGGCTGTCGCACCGGACTGTGGCGGTGCCGTTTTTTTGCTGGGTGATCAGCCGCAGGTGACCCGGTCCGTTATCAACCGCCTGATCGATGCCTGGCAACGGGGTGGTGATGCGCTGATCCAGATACCGTTTTATCAAAAGAAAAGAGGCAATCCGGTCATCGTTGGCCGTGCCCTGTTCAAACCCATGAGCCAATTGACAGGGGACACGGGTGCCCGGGCTCTATTCAGCCGGTATGAAAACAGGATTCAAAAGATCCATCTGGACGATCCGGGTATTCTACTGGATGTGGACACACCGGAAGACTATGACCGGTTGATTTCAATGCCGCCGTCCAAAAGGCGGAGCCGTTAAACATGGATTCGGGCGCCGTTGTCCCGGCCATGGGTGCGTTTTTTATCGCCTCTTTTTTAAAAGGATTGACCGGCCTGGGCTTCAGCACACTCTGCCTGGGGCTTCTGGCAATCTTTATCGATGTCAAGCTGGCCATTGCCCTGGTCTTTTTACCCTCTTTATCCAGCAATATCATGGTCATGGCTGAGGCGGGCCGGTTCAGGGACTCTTTTAAACGGTTTTGGTTTTTATTTTTAAGTGCCGTACCCGGATTGCTGGCCGGGGTCTGGTTTTTGGGAAACAGCCCCGATGAATTACCCAAAGCCGCTTTGGGAGGCGTCATGTTCCTGTATGGGATATGGGGGCTTAAAAATGACCGGTTTGAACTCTCTCAAAGGCAGGAGCGAAACCTGGCCTTTCCGGTGGGATTTGTTTCCGGGCTGGTCAACGGTGCAACCGGGTCCCAGATCATGCCCATCATGCCCTACCTCTTGTCATTAAAAATGGACCGGAATCTTTTTGTTCAGACCATCAACTGTTCGTTTACGATTAATACGTTGGTTATGATGGTCTGCCTGGGCAAATTGGGCGTGTTGACGGTTGGGGTTATCTGGATGTCGGCCATCGGTATTCTGCCGGTGGCTCTGGGTATTTTTCTGGGCGGTCAGCTGCGCAAACGGGTGCCGGAAGCCATCTACCGCAAAATGGTGCTGGTTCTGCTGATCTGCCTGGGAGTCAATCTGGCGGTCCGTCCGTTTATTTGACAGACGGTCCCTTATTTGATGCGCGAAAATCGTAACAACCGCTGTAACCGAATTTTTGTCCATGGGTTGACAGACCAAGGATTGATCTGTAAATATAATAGAAATTCTTTTAAATTCGTATAAAATGGAATTCGCCATGAATCGCTTCCCGGACAACCCGGATAGTAGAGATGGAAACGCCTGTGACAGCAAGCTAATTTTACAACGCACCAACCGGTTTTAAACCGATATGATTCGATCTTATTGCAACGGAGCGGTTTTTTTCGGATTCGTTGTCTTAACGTCTTCTTCAGGTTGATTATTTTGACAGATCAGGGATTAACCGTTACACTGGTCTCTCATTCCGTCGTTTAAAAAAGATCGGATTTTTTCTTAAACATGAGTAAAAATGGGGGAAAATTGAAAGAAAATGATCTTAAGTCCAATGTGATCTATTCAACCGATTCCCGTGATTTTGGCCTGGTTTCCACAAGCATTCCCTGCCAGGCGGCCTGTCCTGCCAGGACCAATATCCCGGGGTATATCCGTTCGATTTATGAAAAAGAGTACGGCAATGCCTATGAAATTAACCGCAGTGCCAATATCCTGCCCGGTGTGCTCGGCCGGATCTGTTCCCGGCCCTGTGAATCCGCCTGCCGTCACGGTGAGCCGGAAAACGGGGTCAGCGTCGGCATCTGCCACCTGAAACGATCGTGTGCCGATTTAAAACCGGTTTCCCACAGGATCATGGAGCATCTTTACAATCCGACGGGCAAGCGGATCGCCGTGGTGGGCTCAGGCCCGGCCGGACTGGCCGCGGCCCATGATCTTTCCACATTCGGGCATTCCGTCACTATTTTTGAAAGCCAGGACAAACCCGGCGGTATGATGATCTATGGCATTCCTGAATTCAGGCTGCCCAGGGAAATCCTGAACATGGAGATCCGGAATATTCTGAGGCTGGGCATTGATCTGAAGACATCCGTGGCTGTCGGAACAGATATCAGCCTGGATCAGTTGCTCGGCGAATACGATGCCGTTGCCGTTGCAACCGGCTGCGTAAAGCCGAGGACCTTGGGCGTTGAAGGGGAAAACCTGGAAAACGTGCATAACGGTCTTGAATTCATGGAAAAGGTCAATGACGGCCAGACCCCTTACGTGGGTGAGAAAGTCGTGGTTATCGGAGCGGGGTTTACTGCTGTTGACTGTGCCCGGTCTGCCATACGGCTGGGTGGAACCGAGGTTTCCATCCATATCCGGAAAACCGTCGAGCAGATGCGGATCGATGAAACCGAAAAGCATGAAGCCCAATTTGAAGGGATTGCCACCCACAGCCTGGTTCAGCCTTCCAAGATTATCGGAGATGGTAAAAAAGTGGTGGGCATTGAATTTCTCCGCACCCGGATGAAGAAAACAGATACCCCCCCGTACCGGACATCTCTTCCCATTGAAAATTCTGAATTTTTTGTACCGGCCGATTCCGTCATTGCAGCCATCGGACAGGCGCCAAATGCAGATGCCGTATCTGAAAGCTTATCACTAAAAGGGCAGGGTGCCGATGAGACGGGAATTGAAAAAGTCTTCATGGCCGGTGATTTTGCCACCGGGTCTTCTGATGTGATTTCCGCCATTGCAGGGGGACGGAACTGTGCCCGTGTCATTGACGAATTCCTGCTGGGCGAAAAAAGAAAAGAGACGGTTGTCCGGCTGGAAAGCTGCGATACCACCGACCGCCCCCGGGCATATGATTTTATTCCTAAGGTGGATATGGATACTATTACCATGGAAGACCGGCTGATCATCGGCACTGCCGAAGTGGAAACCGGTTATTCGGATGACCAGGCCGAAGAGGAGTCCAGGCGATGCTATCTGTGCAATTTAAGATATGAAATTGACCCGCTGGTCTGTATATATTGTTCGGCCTGTATTGATGTGGCACCCAAAGACTGCATCAAGATGATCGAATATATTCCCGTCAACCCGGACGGTACCTATGGTGACTTTCAGGAAGCCGGTGAATGGAATAAAGTGACATCCATTACCATTGACAATGCCAATTGTATTCGTTGCGGCCAGTGTCTGGCGGTCTGCCCCATGGACTGCATCTCTGTGACAAAAGTCGAACGGATGGAAATAGACACCTAAGCCAAGATATGTGGAGGAATGATGCCAACGGATCATTATGTTATAATCGGAAACGGGCCGGCCGGGAATAAAGCCGCCGTCACCCTGCGGCAGCACTCAAAGGACGCCAGGATTACCATACTTTCTGATGAAACTCACCCGTATTATTATAAACCCAAGCTCACCGGATTTATTGCAGGGGATGTGTCGGATTCTGACCTGATTGTGAAACCGGATACCTTTTACGAAGACCAGAATATCCGGGTCCGGCTCGGACAAAAGGTGGAGAAGATCGATGTTGAAACCAATACCCTCTTTCTCAAACACATGGAAACGGTCCGGTATACCAAACTGGTTATTGCCTCGGGCAGCAGTGCCCGTCTTCTGCCGGCCATGGAAGGGTATGCCGATCATCTCAATTTTGTGACATCCTACACCGATGTGTTGGCATATAAAGATCAGATCGAACAGTGTAATGATTTTTTTATTTTCGGAGGCGATCTGGTCGGATTTAAATTTATCCGCCTGCTCAAATCCATGGATAAAAACATTACGGTGCTGGTTTACCCCCATGCGTTCTGGCCGCATAACCTGGACAGAGAAATGCTGTCGGGTGTCTGGCATAATTTGAACAAGCTGGATGTCAACATATTGATCAGAGACGATATATCAACCATTCAACCGGACGATAACAGCCGGCTGGTCATTACGACCGCAAAAGGATTTGACATCAAGGCGGATATGGTCTTTTCCTTTAACGGCCTTATTCCGAATATTGATTTCATTAAAGGGGCGGGCATTGACTATGACCACGGGATACTGGTTGATGAGTATTTAAAATCCAGTAATGATAACGTCTATGCCTGCGGTTCATGCGCACAGATCTATAACCCGCAGATTAAAAATTATTCCACGACCATCGGCTGGCCCAATGCCGTGAATCAGGGTGAGGTGGCGGCCTTGAATCTTCTGGGCAACCACCAGGGGGTTGAATCTGCCGGCCGGAAATATTTTGATATGGGGGGTGTAAAAATAAAGACCACCTGGTGGGAGGATATCGAGGATTAAAGCCGGTGATACAGAGCGGATGCCGTTTGGAGGGAGAATACCTGAAACAAATGCCCGAATTTTGACAGGCCAGACAAGGAAAAAAACTGATGAAAGATATTAGCATAGTCATTGAGATTTGCGGGAGTGCAGGGGAGGGAACCATCTCCGCCGGAGAGATTTTAAGCCGTTTCATGAGCGGTCAGGGGTTTGAGATCATGTCGTTTGACTCATATCCGGCTGAGATTCGCGGATTCGGCAAGTGTGTGGCCCATACCCGGATCAGTTCGACAACCATTCATTCGCCGGGAAAGTTTGCAGACGTGCTCATCGCCCTGAATGATAAACATTCCATCACTCAGCTGCCGTCCTTAAAGGAGACAGGGGTGCTGATTTACGACAGCCAGCCGCCCAGGCCCCATCCCGAGGATGAAAGTGTTGTGGGGCAGGTCAAGCCGGGTATCATCTCTTACGGGGTCCCTTTGAACATGCTGGCCAACAAGGCGGCCGGAAATGCAAGGGGCATGAACATGGTGGCCCTGGGCGCCCTGGCCGCGCTCTTTTGTGTTGAAAAAGAGGCATTCACCCAGTCCATCAAAGACCGGTATGCCAAAAAGAAACAGATTGTCATCGATTCCAATGTCAATTCATTTCTCGAAGGGTATGGGTGGACACTGGAACATATTAAAAAAGAGGACCCTTACACCTTTGAAGGGATATCCATGCCGCCGCCCAAGGAGAAACTGATCATTAACGGAAACCAGCTGGTGGCCCGGGCAGCCATTGATGCCGACCTGAATTTTTATGCCGGATATCCCATTACCCCTGCCACTAAAATTATGGAGATCTTAAGCAAAGAGCTTCCTAAAAACGGGGGAACCCTGTTGCAAACCGAAGATGAGATTTCAGCCATTGGCGCCGTTATCGGTGCCGGGTACGGGGGAAAACGGGCAATGACTGCCACATCCGGTCCGGGGTTTGCCTTGATGTCCGAATTTACCGGCCTGTCGGTCATGGCCGAGGTGCCGGCCGTGATTATCGATTCACAGCGGGGCGGGCCGTCCACGGGAATACCCACCAAAACCGAACAGAGTGATTTTCACAGTGCCGTTAACAGCGGAACCGGCGACTGCCCCCGTATTGTTCTGGCACCCACGGATACGGCATCCTGTTACGATGCCACCGTACTGGCCCTCTATCTGGCTGAAAAATATCAGACTCTTGCGATCCTGCTGCTGGATTTCTTTTTGTCCAACAGTATCCGGAATATTCAAATCCCGGAACCGCCACCCCCGGAAATGCTCAATGCCAATATTGCCCCGTCCGAAGAGGAATTAAAGGATTACCAGCGGTACCGGGTGACCGAATCCGGTATCTCCCCCCGGGCCATACCGGGGACCCCCAACGGACTTTTCTTTGCCACAGGGCTTGAGCATGACGAGTACGGCAGGCCGGACTATTCAGATGCCGGCCATCTGAAAATGACTCAAAAACGGTTTAATAAATTTAATGCCGTACTGGACGAATCGCCTGAACCGCAGGTCACAACAAACGGCGGGGACGCACACGATATCGGGGTTATCTCATGGGGATCTTCCGCCGGTGCCGCCCATGAAGCGGTGATGATTGCCCAGAGAGAAGGGATGAATGCCGCGGCATTCTCGTCTCTGATGGTGGCGCCTTTTCCCCGGGAAAGACTCCGGGCATTTGCATCGAAATGTAAAACCATCCTGGTGCCGGAACTCAATTACTCCGGGCAGTTTGCCTCTTTTGCCGCATCCATTCTGAACCGGGAGGTGGAGCGGTTGAATTTTATCACCGGCAAACCCATGGCATCTGAAGATATTCTTGAAAAAATGAGGGGAATGTAATGAGCCAGAATCGACCCGTCTACATTAATGAAAAAATAGAGCAGGTCCAGTCCATTGATTTTTTAAAATACCGGTCTTCCGATCTTCCCACCTGGTGTCCGGGCTGCGGTTATTTCGGAATCATGGATGCCTTTTACAAGGCCTGCCGGGAACTTGAACTCAAGCACGAAGATATTGTTGCCGTCTCCGGTATCGGATGTTCCGGCCGGACCCCGGTTTTTATACAGTCCTACGGATTTCACACCCTTCACGGCCGGTCTATCCCTGTGGCATCCGGCCTTAAACTGGCACGGGAGGATCTGACCGTGTTTGCCATTGCCGGTGACGGAGATGCACTGGGAATCGGCGGCGGCCATCTTCCCCATGTGGCAAGGAAAAATATTGATATCACCTTTTTATTGTTTGACAACTCCATTTACGGCCTGACCAAGGGACAGTCTTCGTCCACCACACCCTTTGAACAAGCCACCAACTCCCACCCGGTGGGAAACCCGGATCTGCCGCTGAATCCCGTCAAGCTTGCCCTGGCTTACGGTGCATCGTTTGTGGCCCGGGGGTATGCCGGTGATCCCAAAGGGTTAAAAGATATGATCAAGGCCGGTACCCGGCACAAGGGGTTCAGTTTTATCCAGATATTAACCCCGTGCGTGACCTTTGATAAAACGTACCGGACCTGGAAAAATCTAAAGGAAAATGTTCATGACTTAAATATCCGCGTTCAGGAAAAGAGACTGGAAACCGCTCTGCGGGCCGCTGAAGAAGACCATTTCGGGGTCGGCATCTTTTACCAGGATATGGAGCGCCCCCACTACCAGGAGGTGCTGCGGAATTTGAACGCATAAACATCCGTCTCAACAGTCCCCTGACGTTGCATGCAAAAATGTATCAAACCGGCAATTGAATACAAGAGATTTTTTAAGATTAACCCTTACAACTTTGATTTTTAATTTTCCCACCGGCATCTCCGATTAGTCTTGAGAGCCTTATCAGTATTGTAAGCCGTTATTTAATCTGAAAAACGCTATCACTAAATTTCGATTCAATCTATGTATGTAATAAATTTACTGTTGCATTTCCGATCCGATAATGATTATTTCCAATATCTTGATTCTCGATTTTATCCTTAGCATTTGAAATGCGTCCTTATAGCATTCATTTTTTCAGGATATGCAATTAAAAACCGGGCAACCAAAAAAATATACAGAACTGCACATCATATTTTTCGGCGTACTATAAAAATGATCAATACTTCAATAACTAACTACTATTTGAGAAGAGCCATCGAATATGAGCGTATCTACCAAAAACCGGAGCGTCAAAAAAATCTTAAGCAGCTTCATGAAATGGTTGCGGAAAGCTTTAACGGGCAAAATCTGCTGGAAATTGCTTGCGGAACTGGTTATTGGACACAATATGCTAGCCGATCTGCCAATTCAATATTGGCAACAGACTATAATGAAGAAGTTCTCAAAATTGCCAGAAATAAAGATTATGGAAACTGTTCAGTCTCATTCATAAGATCAGATGCTTATTCACTGTATGGAATCAAAGGACAATTCTCTGCCGCATTGATAGCTTTCTGGTGGTCGCACATACCCAAATCAAAGATTCAGGCTTTTATAGACCTATTAAATTCTAAATTAACCGATGATGCTACAATCCTTATAATCGATAATCGGTATGTAAAAGGAAGCAACACACCAATAAATCGAACAGATACCGAAGGTAATACATATCAGATACGAAAATTATCTGACGGAACCACTTATGAGATTTTGAAAAATTTTCCTACACATGATGAATTTTATAAATCGTTTGAAAATAATCTAGTTGCTTATAATTTTATAGAGTTGGACTATTTTTGGATTGCTAGATGTGTTTTAAAAGGGCAGAAACAACGGGGTCGCTATAGCAAGAAGTCTGCCAATTAAAAAGATAGCTTAAAAGACACCCCCTAAAACAATTCTATAATCTCTTTTCGTGATTGATTGGGGTCAGAGTAAAATTAAATATTGCATCTCCCATTTTTAACGTGATATGTAATTTCCATGGCCCGATTACCAAGAATTACCCCTAAAAATATCCC
>JANQML010000293.1 GCA_028280105.1 Desulfobacula sp.
GGACGGTTTGAAATAAGACGCCCATCTCCGGTACGCATCCGTGGCATCGGGGCTGTTCAAAAACTCTGAATACTGGCTCCACAGATAGGCGGACAGCATGATTTTTGAGTTGTACCCTGTCTGCCCCTGCGTGTGGGGCAAGGTCGTTTCAGGAACAATAACGGCAATTCCGTCCCGGATCCAATACTCGCCGCCGCATCCCGGGCAGTTTAACCGGCCTTCCTGAACGTCACCTTCGGTCTCTTTTTTTATGTCAAGCATCAATGCTGTTTCCGACTCAATACACTCCGGACAGATTAAATGCGCTTGTAACCATTTTTTCATAGATATATCCTCATTTTTGGATGGTGTTTAGGTTATTTGATTTTAAAAGAAGGGTTCACCGGTTTTTGAAAAAGTCCTCCCAAAACCGTATTCAGGAAAACATGATCCCCGTCCGATGTCAATATTGTCACCCGATGTTTTCAATTTAAGGGACGGCATGATGCGAGGTATTTTTCCGGTGCCTGAATGAAAATCCGATGGGATGCTTTAAAAAATCCGACGCGTGCCGATTCAAATGCAGGGTTGAAAAGCTAAAGGCCACCTCTAATAATAGTCTTTTGGCACGATTTCTACGTTGCAGCAAAATTTTAATCCTCAAAATACTCTATGTATTCCTCCGGTTAAAATTTTGCCGCGCTCATATAATTAAAATGGAACTCAAGCCAAAAACCTTATTATTAGAGGTACCCTAGAGAAAAAACCGGGCACCTGCCACACCGGCTGTGACCAGGAAAAACAGCATCAACTTTACGAGTGCGGCTCTTTTCTTTTTTTCACGGCCGGGAGAAAAAAGACGTTCCCGGGTAATGGCTGCGGGTTGTTTTTTCAGATCTCTTTTTAATTTCAGGCGATTCAGATAGGTAAAAGGTGCTTTTGCCGCCCTTGCCCTGCCTTTCATGGTTTTATCCGGGTCAAAGATCAGATCCAGAACATGAAAGGCGTCTGTTTTTTTTGAAAGAAATCCGACACATCCGGCACAATAAGATGCGATTTTCATGCGGCCGGATTCCCGGACCCGCTTAACGGTCCAGGCTGTGGATAATTCCGGTACCAGACAACCGACAGCCCCGCCTTCCCCGCAGCAGACGGTTTTTTTCCTGCAATGGGGGGTGTCAATAACGCTCAGCCCCGTGGACCGGACAAGGGCGCGGGTTGAATCGTGGACAGATTTGTTGAATCTCACCGGGCAGGGGTCGTGAATGGTGACCGACCCGTCCAGAGACATCTCCGGTTGGATCTTATTTTCCGCCATAACCTCGTAAACGGTTTTCACCTCAAATGCCTTGCCGTGGGTGGTAAATATCTTGTGACAGTTGGGGCAGGCGACAATGACGGTCCGAATGCCGTTGCCCTGAAGAAAGGTCTCCATTTCCGAAAACATGGCATCAAAGTGCTCCAACCGTCCCAGGTCGTGGGAGGGTTTGGTGCAGCAGTCAAGGACACAGCCGATATTTTCAATATCTGCCTGCAGGTATTCAAATGTCCTTTTTGTGGTGGCCGGTCGCGTACCGGTAAGCGTACATCCCGGAAAAAAGATCGTGTCGCAATTCTCCCGCAGACTGTACCAGGTCAGCCATCGGGAGGTTCCTTTTTTTTCATATCCAAGGATACCGTCGTGTTCCGGAAAACACCCCTTTCCCGATTCAAAGGCCTGATTCCGCAATTGGAGGAACAGGGCCGGTATCTCCAGTTTATTGGGGCAGACGGCTGTACAGAGTTCGCAGAGGCTGCATTCAAAGGATATGGCCTGCCAGGTATCAGGGTCGGTTCTGCTCAACTGTGCAATCCGGCCGGGATTTCCATATCTTGTCAAAAAGGCGCATTCTTTCCTGCAACGGTTGCATCCGCTGCAGGTATCGATGATCCTGTTGGCCGGATACCCGGAGGCCCGGTTTTTGGAAACATTTAAACAATGGGTTGAATGGGTTGCCATCTTGCACTCTTCTGTAAAATTTGCACAAAAGTAAAGTATGGGAATCAATCGGGCAGTGTCAAATCGTTTAAACCGATGCCACCATGGATTTATATAGAAATAAGAAATGGTCAACCCATCCTGCCGGCCCTGTGCGGAACCGGTTGAAACGGTTCCTTCTTTTAATCCTGCTAACAGGCAGATGGGGTGGCAGGCAGATAAAAAACGGAAAACTCTCTCCAGATCGGTTCATGGAATTGCCCCCGAATGTCAGGCCGGTGATGTCCGGGTCAGCAGATCGATCAGGCGCAGGGCATTATCCGGTGACTGGCCCCGGACATGATTGTTGAAAAAAATCCCCCCGGTTCGGGCATGGGGCAGCAGCCGGTCCGTAATCGTATCGGCCCACTTTTTGAGCTGGGTATCGGAATAATGATAGTCAAACTGCTGCTGCATGTTTCCGGAACGCCAGCCATCGGCATTTCTGCCGTGGAAGCGGATATAGAACAGGTCCGGGCTGGTGACGTGGTCCAGGCGGGGAAAAAGATCGGGCAGATCCGGTTCATCCACAGAGACCAGGGTGACGTTCCGCCGGGCCAGCTCGGAAAAGACCCGTTCATTGGCCCAGGAAACATGCCGGAATTCAACGGCAAGGGGGAGTCCGGCCAATTCGTCCAAAAGGGCGGCCAGATAATTTCTCCGGGTGACGGACCGGGTAAAATAAGGCGGCAGCTGGATCAGGACGCACAACAATTGGCCGGACCGGACCAGGGGATCGATGCCTATCCGGTAGAGACGGACCTCTTCTCTCCACTGGTCGGGTTTGATCTCATGGGTCATGGTCCGGGTCAGTTTGACGGCAAATTTAAAGTATTCCGGAACCTTTCGGCACATCCGCTCAAAGGCAGACGCCTTGGGCATCTGATACCAGGTATAATTGAGTTCCGTGGCGCAGAAAAAGCGGGTATAGCATTGGAGCATCCCGGATGACGGACTGCCCTGGGGATAAAAACCGGCATCTATCCACTCTCCGTAAGAGTATCCGCTGGTACCGATGAACAGGGCTTCCGCTTCGGCAAGGGAGAGGGCATCACTCCGGTCACGGGTCTCTGAAAAACGGAACAATTCGTTGTTTTTTGTCGGTGTCATCTCTCTGTTCTCCATCGGTTTATCCGGTCTCCGTGCCGTGGGGAGGCCGGATGATCCCCATGACCCGCCCCTGGATCAGGATTGCTTCAAATTCATAGTATTGAATGTTGAATTCCGGATTTTCCGGCCGCAGTTCAATCCTGTCCTCATGCAGGAAAAACCGTTTTACCGTTGCCTCCTCATGATGGATCAGGGCCACGACAATTTCATTGTTCCGGGCATATTGCCGGGGTTCGCAGATTGCCAGGTCCCGGTCCAGGATACCGGCATCTTTCATGGAATCTCCCTGGACTTTCAGTGCAAACAGATTTTGGCCCGGGAACAACGTTCTATCCACCAGAACGCTGCCGTTCCATTCCTGCTGCGCATACATGGGAAGCCCTGCTGTTACACGGCCGATGATCGGGACCTGCTTTTGGCGGTGGGAGATGTCCATATCCCCGGTCCGGTCCAGGAGATGAACCGTCCGACCGTACCGTCCTTGCCGCTTGATATAGGTTTTGTCTTCCAAAACCTTCAAGATCCGGGCCACGGCCGCATGGCTGATCCCCAGGTCGGCAGCGGCGACCCGAAGGCTGGGACACGCCCCTTCTCTTTTGATTTTCTCTTTTAAATAAACCAGTATCCGGTTCTGTTTTTGGGTGAGCTCCGGTTTCATAAGCGGTCAGTCCTTTGACAATTTTTACTTTAAAAAATACAAACACCAATTATCAATGTCAATATAAATGTAAATATTTTGTAAACATGACCAGCATACAACCGGACATCTCTTTTTTTAGGAGAAAAAAAAATGATTTTACGCTATATTGAAGCCACCTTAATCGACAAAACCATCAGAATGGAAACAGACCCGATCATGCAGAAAAAAAAATCCGACTATCTGAATTTATTGTTTAACATCAGCGAGCTGGCCGATCTGGTAACCGGCAGTTCCGACCTTGAAGAATTCCTCCAGCGGGCGGTTGATCTGGTGGCCCGGCATTTTAAAGCACCGGTATGTTCCATTTACCTGTACAACGAACCCCTCAAACGGCTCATCCTGAAGGCGACCAAAGGGCTTAAGGCGGAAGCGGTTAACAAAATTTACATGGCCCCCGGAGAAGGGCTTGTGGGCCAGTCCTTTGAAACCCTTGCCATTATCCGGGAAGGCAATGCAAGAAAGAATCCGAAATTCAAATATTTTCCGGAAGCCGGTGAAGATCCGTTTGATTCGTTTTTATGCGTTCCCATCCGGCGGGGTGTTGAAAAAATCGGTGTCCTGGCGGTTCAACATACGGATACGGATCATTTTACCCTGTCGGATGAACGGGCCATCCGGGCGGTGGTGACCCAGCTTGCCGGCGCCATTGAAAATGCACGCCTGCTCATTCAGTTGTCCCAGGCCCGGGACGATCAAAAACCGTTGGAGCCGCCGCTGAATTTTGTTAAAGGCCGGGCCGTTGTAAACGGCTATTCCCTCGGAAAAGCCGTGACAATCAATGAGAAGAAAAAATCGATTCTCCATGACCCTGCTTTTCCGGAAGAGGGGTTTACCAAAGCGGATTTTTTTAAGGCGGTGGAAAAAACCACGCAGGAACTCAAGCGGCTTCAAGATGAATTTTCCAGGCGACTGCCTGAAAGTGCCTCATTAATTTTCACAGCCCATTTCATGATTTTGAAAGATAAAAATTTTATCGGTAAAATGACGGATCAGATCGATTCCGGTCAGGCACCGTGTGACGCGGTTCGGTCGGTGGCCACCCAATACATCTCCCTTTTTTCATCCAGCCCCCATGACTATATGCGTGAAAAGGCACAGGACGTGGAAGACCTGGGCATCCGGATCTTAAATCATTTTGTATCCCGTGATGATCTGGAAGCGTATGAAAAAGGCAATATTGCCATTACCCGGCAGATCTATCCGTCCGATATTCTCAAACTGGTGTCTGCCGGCGTCAAGGGGATTATCATGGCCGGCGGCGGCGTCACCTCCCATGTGAGTATTCTGGCAAGATCGCTTCAAATGCCGCTGATCCTTACCGAAGAACCGGGACTGCTCTCCCTGTCGGAACAGACCGTGATCCTTATGGACGGGGACCTGGGAAATATCCATATCAACCCGGAACCGGAAACCATTGAGCTCTTTGAGGCCCGGTTGAAAATGGAGAGTGAAAGCCACCGGATCACCATGCAGGATCAGACCCTGACAACGGACAATGAGCGGGTAACACTGCTGACCAACATCAACCTGCTAAGCGAACTCTCTCTTGCCAAAACACTCAAAACCGAAGGCATCGGGTTGTACCGTACCGAGTTTCCCTTTCTGATCCGGACGACGTTTCCGTCAGAGGCGGAGCAGTATATTATTTACAAACAGCTGTTTGACGAAATGGATGACCGGCCGATTATCATCCGGACCCTGGATGCCGGGGGAGAAAAGACCCTTTCATACAGCGGATCTCTAAAAGAGGCCAATCCGGATCTGGGGTTACGGTCCATCCGTTTCTCTCTCAAATACAGGGATATATTTGAATTCCAGATCCGGGCCATCCTCAGGGCGGCGGCCGGGAAAAAAAATGTCCGGATCATGTTCCCCTTGATCTCATCCATCGACGAGTTCCTGGAAGCCAGACAGATCGTTAAAACCTGTATGGATACGTTGAAAAAAGAGCACCTGGCATTCAATGAAGAGGTGCGGCTGGGTATGATGGTTGAATTGCCGTCGGTCATTGAGACCATTGATGAATTTGCCAACGAGGCGGATTTTTTCTCCATCGGCACCAATGATTTCATCCAGTACATGCTGGCGGCCGACCGGACCAACAAGATGGTGGCCAACTATTACATACCCCATCACCCGGCGGTCAACCGCGGCATTGCCAAAATCGTCAATGCCGCCAATGCCGAAGGGATCGATGTATCGGTATGCGGTGAAATGGCCCATGAAAAGGACTATATCCCGTTTCTGCTCGGGGTGGGGGTGCGCATCCTGAGTGTGGATCCCCAGTTTCTGCCGGCTGTACAGCAGACCATCTCCAATCTAAAGATGTCCGATGCCAGGGACTATGCCGAAACCATGCTGGCCCAGACCCACATCAAAGGGGCAGCACAGGTACTTGATTCCTGGACGGCCCAAAAATGAGATTTTGTTTGCAAGCTTCTAAATGACAAATTGTTACTTCAATGTAAGCATATCTGTGCTAAATCTTCATTATTACCAAACAACATGGGAAGTGGTGAGAGCAAAATACGGCAGGCCCTGTAAAAATCTACAGGGCCTGCCTTTTGTAATAATTAATTGTTTGTTTCACAACCGTTTTATCCGCTTGCTTGTTAAGGCTTCGACCTCTCCATTATCAAGATCGCAACGGTTATGATGCAATATCTCTTCGGTCCGACATATCCACCAGGGTTCTTTCCCTTGCCTTGTCAATCCCGAGTTCTTTTCGCTTCTTATCGATATGGGCGATCATCATATGTGCAATCTCAATGGGGTCCGACGCCGCGCCCCATTTCCCGAATCCCTGCTTTTCAAGTCCGTTAAACATCAGATCATGGAACTTGGTATCTTTAATGGACGGGAATCCAACTCCAAAAATGGTGTATACACCCGACGCCACAAAATATTGACCAATGGCAAGGGCTTTTTCACTCATCCACTCAGGGGCACAGCCGGCTGCCGGCAGATCTGCAATGGTATTGCCGAGTCCTCCGGCTTCCACCATGGCCGAAGCCGCAATCAGTATTCTCGTATTGTCCACACAGGAACCAAGCCCCAGCACCGGCGGCATACCAACGGTTTCGCAGACTTCCGAAAGACCCGGACCGGCCAGCGGGGCGGCTTCCGGAACCAGGAGCCCGGCCTTGGCAAGGGCAATCTGTGAACATCCGGTCTGAAGTACCAGAACGTCGTTTTTAATCAACTCTCTGACCAGTTCCACATGAACGAAATCCTGTTTTACCTTGGGGTTGGTACATCCGACAACACCGGCAACACCCCGGATCCTGCCGTTGATGATATTGTCGTTCAACGGTGAATAACTGCCCCTGAAGGTACCGCCCAGCATATACTCGATATACTCATGGGTGAACCCGTGAACACCGGTCTGGACCTTTTTCGGAATCTCGATGGGCATCTTTCTTGAGCCGAACCGGGCAATGGCTTTTGACAGGATCTGGTCGGTACAATTCCTGGGATCGGATTCATCAAATTCAATATGAACGGCGCCCTCGATATGGGCCCGTGAATTTGTGGTGATCAACTGGGTATCATAGCATTGGGAGACCTCGGACAACCCCTGCTTGATACATTGGATATCAACAACCATGGCATCTACGGCACCGGTAACCACCACCGCTTCCGTGGAGCCGAAATTTCCGGCATGGGGAACACTGTGCCGGGACATCATCTCAGCACCGGAACAGCACATGCCGATGAGGTTGATCCCTTTGGCGCCCTTGGCTTTGGCCTCGTTGATAAAAAATTCATCATTCACTGCCGCCAGCATCCCTTCAAACATGGCCGGTTCATGACCGTGGACGATGATATTGACCTGATCCTCTTTCAACACGCCCATATTCACTTCCGCAAGTGTCGGGGAGGGTGTGCCGAACATAATATCGGACAGTTCCGTGGCCACCATGGAACCGCCCCATCCGTCCGCAAGCGCGGTCCGGCTGATCTGTTTCATTAAATTATTATAATCCTGGTCACACCCGATATGGGTTCGGCTCATCAATTCCATGACCTCGACCATGGCCCC
>JANQML010000309.1 GCA_028280105.1 Desulfobacula sp.
GAATTTAAAGATGCTTTCAAGACTTCATCATAAGTGGGTTCCGCCATTTCATCTTTTTTCCAAAAATTCTTACCCTCCGGGAAAAGCGTGAAGGTCCCATCTTCTTCGTTCCCAAGGTTTTGCGGTAGATTACTACAGCGGCACCCTTGGCGCCTTGAAGCTGGCACCTTCACGCTTTTTGCAACGATGAGGTTAACCCGCCCACCAACCCCTCTTTTTAAAAAAAATCAATTTCTTTTACCGACTTTTGCCCCAAAGTTCGTCTAATCAAATATAGGGCGCCTGAAGGGGTGCGATTTCTGTTTTCATCAAATGAGAGGTATAAAACTAATGGAAGTCAGTAGGATGCGCCGGACCGCGGCGGTTTTTGTGAACAAACGGCGTGTCTTTGCCGCAATCATCCTGGCCCTTGTCCTGGGAACGGCCTTTTCCGTTTCCCAGGCAACGGCTCAGGACAGTCTGGGTTTTGATATCCCGGGGCAGGAGTTGAACACCGCACTGCTCATCTTTGCGGACCGGGCCGGGCTGCAGCTCGTGTACGATGCCGGATTTGTCAAAGGCTTGCGCAGCACACCGCTGAAGGGCATATATACACCTGAAGACGGTTTAACCCGCCTGCTGGAAGGTACGGGCATCAGCTTCAGGTTTACCGGGCCGGACAAAGTGAGTCTAAAGCGGGTGCTGGTAAAGAAACCATCCGGGCCAAAGGTTCCGGTAAAAGCTCCGGCACAGTCTGATCCCCCAAAAAAGATTAAGGCCCAGGCAGAAAATACGCCTCAGGCAAAAACCGACGACCTTACGCAGGCCCCCCTGATCGTAAAGGCAGAGTTGATGGAGCGCGACCTGCAAAGCACCCAGACCAGTGTTTCCATTGTATCCGGCATCGAACTCGACCGCAGCACTGATAAAGACCTGTTCGATACGGTTGACCGCTTGCCCAATGTGAGCGCACAGGGCGGCGGTTTCGGCTTCGTTATCCGTGGGATCACTGACGGTGGCCCTGGCGGTGCAGGACAGGGACAGGCCATCAGTGTGCAGATCGATGGCGCCAATGTGCCCAATGGCCAGGCCCTGCGTACCGGCGCGCTCAGTACTTGGGATCTGGAGCAGGTCGAAGTGCTGCGGGGGCCGCAGTCGACCCAGCAGGGACCCAATTCACTGGCAGGCGCGATCATCCTGCGCAGCTCAGATCCGATCTTTGAACAGGAGTATAAGTTCCGGGCTGACTACGGCAGTTTCAGTGAAACCCGGCTTGCCGGGACAGCCAACCTGCCGTTAAGCGATCAGTTTGCGTTGCGTTTTTCATTTGAGGACTACCGGTCTGACGGTGATATCCGCAGCAGCTTCAGCGGCGAAGATGTCGGTGATGAGTTCCTCAAGACCTATCGGGGCAAATTCCGCTACCAACCCAGCAATGCCCTTGATGTGGTCTTTGGCTACACCCGCTCGGAAAACAAGTTGGGCAGTCAGTTAATCATTGAAGATCGCTTTCCCGAAGAACGGCTGGCAAGACAGGATACAAATACAGTCGGTGAAACAGATCAGGTCAGTCTGCGGATCAGCTTTGATTTGAATGACCAGTGGTCCGTGCAGTCGGAAACCGCCTATCTTTACAGCGACTACCGGCTCGAGAATCCGCTGGAAACGGGAAACCCCTTTAACACCCCGGCCTTTCGCACAGTGGACGATACTTCGATCAATCAGGAGCTTAAACTGCTGTATGATACCGGGACACTGCGCGCGGTGGTCGGCGGTTATTACCTGATCCACGATAAAGAGATAGAATTTGAAGCGATCGTTCCGAATTTATCGTCTTTCGGTTTTCCTCCCGGAACCAGTGCCGTTCTGGGAAACGCCTTTGACAACAAGATCGACAATTATGCGGTATTCGGTGAAGTGGAGTACGACCTGACCCAGCAGTGGATGCTGGTCGCCGGCCTGCGATACGACCATGAGAAGCAGGATTTTGAAACAACCAACCGGTCGGTTTTTACACCGGAACCCTTCCCAGGTTTCAATCAGCCACCCACGACCACACCGCTTGATGCGGATTATTCAGCACTGCTGCCAAAGGCAGGTGTGGTGTACTCCTGGACCGATGACATCAGTACCGGGTTCACGGTGCAGCGGGGTTATCGCGCCGGCGGCAGTGCCATTGATAGTCTGTCAACCGAACCCTATGAATACGACCCGGAATTTACCACCAACTATGAACTGGCCTTTCGTTCATTGTGGCTGAATAAACGGCTTCGGATCAATGCCAACCTGTTCTATACCTCTTATGAAGATATCCAGGTCAGTATTCCCGGGCCTTCAGGCACCTTTGTCGATGCCACCATCCAAAATGCGGCAGAGGCCAAGCTCTGGGGCGCAGAGCTGCTGAGCGAATTCAACGTTACGCCGAACCTCTACCTGTTTGCCAATATCGGCTACACAAAAACCCGGTTTGACGAATTTATTCTCAATATTGATGATACCCCGACCGACGTCTCAGGCAATGAATTTGCACAGGCTCCGCGCTGGACCGGCTCTGCCGGTGCAGTCTACTATATCGGCCATGGGTTTGAAGCTGAGTTTGACGTGAACTTCACCGACAAAAGCTACTACACACCCGCCAATGACGAGGGGGAACTGAACAGTTCCTTCACCCTGGTCAATGCCCGTATCGGTTACCAGTCCAACAGCTTCTGGGCAGTCCACCTGTATGCGCGCAACCTGTTTGACCGGCAGTATCTGTCACGTAAACGGGTCGACGGCTCCAGCACTGCCGGTGATTTGCGTGTGATTGGCATCAGTATCACTGGCACCTACTAAACCGCCTTGAGCGATTCACAAAATCAAACCTCCGGTTCTGCCGGAGGTAACTGGTTTTCATTGAAAGGCCCTGGCTGGACGGAACTATGAGAAATTTGCTCACACATTTTTTTACCCCCGAGGCAGATGGTCGCAAAATCGGCCTGTTCCGCAGTCTCTGTGCTATCTTCGGCGGTCTGTTGGTGGCGTATTTGGGCATGACCCTGGTGGCGATGATGATACCGGGACATGTGGGAGCCGCCCTGGTGGTGCCGCTGATGTTCAACACCCTTGCCTGGGCCTGTGTTGCGCTGTGGATTGTACTTTCGCCGAGCAAAGGGGAGGCCCTGTGCCGCTGCCTGGTGCCGACGACGGTCTTTGCCCTGCTGATTTTCATTCTGTCCCGTTTATGAGGAGACCGCATATCGACCCGCAACGAACTCAGCTCTTTAAACAGCGGCTGCACAGTGTGCATGTCCCCGTCGGCCTGTTCTGTTCCCTGATGATGTATAGTGTTGTCTTCTTCGGCATCTGGGCCATCCTGCTGCCTTTTATTGATGTGTGGGAGAAACCCTCGCGCCATTTTGCCCCGGCAAAGATCACCGAGATCGACTATTCGGCCATGATCGATCCGGTGATCTCCGACCCGGACTTTCCGCAGAACAATATTCAGATTCGCCTGCCCGGTCATGACCCGGCTCTGTCGATCTCGCATCAATTCACTGAAGCGATACTGTTCAACCCCACCACCCGGAAGCGTATTGAAGGGGAAGGCAAACGTTCGAGGCTGGCCTGGTTTCTCAACCGCATGCATTATGGCGGGCCCTTGCAGCAGTTCGGACGCATCGCTTACGGTCTGCTGGCTGTGGCGGTGCTGTTTCTGATTATCGGTGGTTTGATCCAGGTCGCTCTTCTCAAGTATTCCCAGCAGGACCGCACGCCGCTCACATTTTTTTCCCGCTGGCATCGCCGTATCTTTGTCTGGGTCTTTCCGGTCTTTATCATCGTCACCCTCAGTGGGGCCATGTTCAACGTCGGTTTCCTCAGTGCCGGCCCCATGACACAGATCGTGAGCAAGGGCCGGGACAGCAACCTCAATGCCGCTATCGGCCCGGTGTTGTTTCCACCGCCGGAGCGGGTCGAACGGTCCAACCGGCCGGCAAAAATGCTGCCGATCAGCCAACTGATCCGGAAGGCGCAAGACGTGGACCCGGACATTCAGTTCCAGAGTATCCGCCTGGTACATTGGAAAGACAGCAACGCCCGAATTGAACTCAAGGGTTACAATCCCTACAGACCTTTTCTGAACGGTATACTCAACAAGCCCAGCGTCACCCTGAGGGGCGAGGATGGTTCTCTGGTGAAACATACCGGGGTGATGGACCGCTCCTGGAGTGTCTATGTGCTTGAGGCCACACTTTTTCTGCATCTGCTGTTTGGTGTCGATATTTTTACCCGATGTTTTATCCTGGTACTGATGGTGGGAGCGATCCTGGCCATTGCCTGCGGCGTGATGCTGTGGCTGGAAAAAAAGGCCAAACCCTATTATAAAAGAAAGATCCCCTTTTATCACTGGATGAGTAAGCTCTCGCTGGCGGTGATGATTGGCGTGCTGCCTGCTACCGCACTGACCTTCAACCTGCAATGGCTGATTCCGATTGAGTGGGATGATCGCATGGCCTATATCAAGGCAGGCTTTTTCAACCTCTGGCTTGCTACGTTGACCTGGTCGTTTTACCGTATCCGGTCCCACCGGGCGGCGCGGGAACTGCTTGTGCTCGGCGGGATCCTCTTTCTCACCGCACCGTTAATTCATTTCTGGAGCTCCGGCTTTTGGCCGCCGGATCTGCTTCGCAACGGGATGATAACGATTCTGAGTGTCGATGTGGGCCTGGCTCTGCTGGGGACTGTTTTGCTGTTTGTCGCCGTCAAGCTGCCGGATAGCACTGGGGATCTGCGGCGCTTATTGCGGAAAAACCGTAAAAAAGGGGTGTTTTGATGATGAAAAAACAAATGTTCCTGCTGCTGATCGTTCTGCTTTTACTCCCGGCCCTCGCCGGAGCCCATACACTGATGGTCTACATATTCGACAACGAGGATGGGACCTTGACCGTTGAAGGCAGGTTCAACACCGGCCAAACCGCCGAGGGGGCGTTGATCCGCCTGGAATCACTGGTAACCGGCGAGGTTCTGTTCAAACAGCGGCTGCCGCAAGAGAGCGAGCTGACGGTCACCATCCCCGGTGAACCCTATCAGGTGGTCCTGGATGCCGGACCGGGGCACACGATTGTGAAAGAGGGGATCCCCCCGCAAGGCGGATTTGCCGAGAAGTATCAGGCTCAAGGAAAAACCGCCGCAGTGACCCGTCAGCAGGTGCCGTCCCGGGGCATGCCGGGTCTGATGAAGCTCTCTGTCGGTTGTGCCCTTGTGCTGCTGTTACTGACACTTTACTTCAGCCACCGCAATACGCAAAAATTGCTCAAGGCCTTGCAGAACAATGCGTCCGGCTCCAAGTAACCCGACAGGACAAAAAGTTATCTGTAGATGTTCAAAGGGGACTGCCGGGGAAAACCGGTCGTTCTATATCACTACAATCCGCCCGGGTCAGGAGATGTACCGGCTGCATTGCTCCAAAAAAACGGTTGCGGTTGACTATCTCGCCTGGAGAAATTGTTGGCCGTAAAAAATCGGTGGAGGGAGCAGGGTTCTCAGGGCACCACCATATTTATTTTACATGAAATTTGACAATGAAACCGGTTTGACGTATTTTTTATTTAAATACATACGTCAAATATATGAGGCCAAGAATGAATACAAAACTGACCCTCCGACTCGAGGAAGATTTGATTCGGTCCGCGAAAAAGCATGCCGGCATCATGGGCAAATCGGTTTCTCAGCTGGTGGCAGATTATTTTTACCTGCTCGACAAAAAGTCTGCAAAGAAAAAACAGCCGATCACGCCCATTGTTAAATCGTTGAGAGGATCGTTAAAAGGATCCGATGTCGGTGAAAAAGATTATGAAAACTATCTGGAAGATAAATATCTATGAAGATTCTATTTGACACCAACGTGGTGCTTGATGTGATGCTTGACAGAGATCCTTTTGCAGAACCGGCAAGCCGCCTGATGTCTCTTGTTGAATCTGGAAAAATCTCCGGATTGCTGGGTGCCACGACCGTGACAACCATCCGTTATCTGGCCACCAAGGTAATGGGGCCGGTTAAAGCCCAAAACCAGATCACGGATCTGATGATGCTTTTCGAAATTGCCGCCGTGAACCGATCGGTGATCGAAGACGCGCTTGTTGTAAAGTTTTCTGATTTTGAAGATGCTGTATTGTATCAGGCTGCCCGCCATGCAGGTGTAGAAGCTGTTGTTACCAGAGATCTGAAAGGGTTCAAGCAATCTAAAATACCGGTCTACAATCCTGAAGAAATGCTTAACGTATTTGAGGTGTTAAAAATTGAAAAAGATGAGAATTAGAATTTTTTATCAAATCTATGGGACAGATAATTTTTAAAGAAAAGAGCCCCGAACCTTAACCTTGTGCCAAAAGTTAATATTCGTATTCGCTCTGTTTGGTTCTCGTTAGTGTGTATTTACGCACGAATCCGGACGGTACCCTGTTACCCTTTTGAAGATCATTGGGAAACAATATCTTTCCTTTATATGGATTGTGATTATTTTAGGGATATAGTGCGAAATCATCCCGAGATGAAATAAAATGGGTATACGGATTAAAAGAATCCTTTGAGGTTCGACATGGAAAAAGGAGAGTATCCATGAAGACAATGATAATATTGATGGCATTGGCAGGGCTTGTGGTTTTTTTGTTCGGCTGTTATGCCGCGGAAAATAGCTCCGTTCCTTTGAAACCCGACGGTTCGAGTTATAGTATTGCCACCTTTGCCGGCGGCTGTTTCTGGTGCACGGAATCGGATTTTGAAAAACAGGAGGGGGTCAAGGCAGTCATTTCAGGATATACGGGCGGCCACCTTGAAAATCCCACCTATGAACAGGTGTCCGCCGGTACCACCGGTCACACCGAGGCGGTCCAGGTCTATTATGATCCTGAATTGGTCTCCTATGAAACGCTCCTGGATCTATTCTGGCGTCATATCAATCCGACAGACCCGGACGGGCAGTTTGCAGACCGGGGATCCCAGTACCGGCCGGAGATTTTTTATCACAACGAGGAACAAAAAGAGCAGGCCATAGCCTCAAGTCAGGCTCTGGAAGCCTCAGGGGTCTTTGACAAACCCATTGCCACCCCCATCACAAAGATGGGGCGGTTTTATCCGGCAGAGGAGTATCACCAGGATTATTATAAGAAAAATACCCTGCGGTATAAGTATTACAGACGCGGATCAGGAAGGGATGCATTCCTGGAGCGGACCTGGGAGGGAAAAGAACAGGTCATACGGCCGGGTGCGAAAGCAGCCGGTAACGCCAAGGCCTGGTCACGGCCCGGAGATGATGAGATCCGGCAGATGCTCACCCCGCTGCAGTACAAGGTGACCCAGAATGACGGCACTGAACCGCCGTTTGACAATGAATACTGGGACAATAAAAAGGAGGGGATTTACGTGGATATTGTTTCCGGAGAGCCCCTTTTCAGTTCAACGGATAAATTCAGGTCCGGTACCGGCTGGCCCAGTTTCACCCGACCCCTTGAAAAAGAACATATTGTGGAAAAAACAGACAAGTCATTTTTCATGGTCAGAACAGAGGTGAGAAGCAAATACGGGGACTCTCATCTGGGACACGTCTTTGGCGACGGACCGGCACCCACCGGACTGCGGTATTGCATTAACTCGGCATCGTTGCGGTTTATTCCCAAAGAGAATTTAGAAAAAGAAGGATATGGCGAATACCTCAGGCTGTTCTGAACAAATAAATAAGGTGTTGTTCAAAAACAACACCTTATTTAGGATCCCTCTGTTTCTATTTTCCGGTTATATCTATTCTTCCAATTTGACCACTTTGACGGCCAGCTCCTGAAGCTGGGTCGATGCCGCTGCTGAAGGGGCTTTGGTCAAAAGGCAGGTGGCCTTTTGCGTTTTTGGAAAGGCAATTACGTTCCGGATGGAGTCCTCTTTGCATAAAAGCATGATCAACCGGTCCAGGCCAAAGGCAATACCGCCGTGAGGAGGGGTTCCGGACGACAATGCGTCCAGCAGGAAACCGAATTTTTCATTGGCCTCTTCCGCTCCGATTCCCAAAGTGCCGAGCACTTTTTTCTGCAGATCCGTGGAATGGATACGGATGCTTCCGCCACCGATTTCAATTCCGTTCAGCACCAGGTCATAGGCCCGCGATTTAACCGCTGCAGGATCGGAATCCAATCTGTCGATGTCATCTTCATGGGGTGCGGTAAACGGATGATGAAGGGCCTGATAGCGTTTTTCGGTTTCATCATATTCCACCAGGGGAAAGTGGGTGACCCAGATGAATTGATAGCTGTCTTCATCAATCAGCTCCAGCCGGCGCCCCAGCTCGTTTCTCAGTTGGCCCAGCGCCTCATTGGTGATCCCGGGCTGGTCTGCCACAAAAAAGATAATATCTCCGGGTTCCATATCCAGTGCCCGGCGCAGGGCATCTTTTTCATCTTCGGTGAAAAATTTGGCAATGGGAGACTGCCAGGCGGCATCTTCCTTGATCTTGATCCAGGCCAGCCCCTTTGCCCTGTAAACGGCGGCATAATCCGTGAGTTCGTCAATCTGTTTCCTGGAGAAAGTGGCGCAGCCTTTGGCATTGATAGCCTTGACCAGTCCCCCGTTTTTGACCACGCTGGCAAAGACTTTAAACCCGGTATCCTTTACAATATCGGAAATATCACATAATTCCATGCCGAATCGCAGATCCGGCCGGTCCAGTCCGAAACGTGAAATCGCTTCTTCATATGTCATCCTCGGGAAAACATCGCCCAGGTCCATATCCAGTACCTGTTTAAAAATCGCCCGGATCATGCCTTCAGCTACATCCATGACCTGGTCTTCATTTACAAAGGACAGTTCCATGTCGATCTGGGTAAACTCGGGCTGGCGATCCGCTCTTAAATCTTCGTCTCTGAAACACCGGACGATTTGGTAGTAGCGGTCAAATCCCGAGATCATGAGCAGTTGTTTAAACAGCTGGGGAGACTGGGGAAGGGCATAAAATTCACCCTGGTTGACCCGGGAGGGGACCAGGTAATCCCGGGCGCCTTCAGGTGTACTCCGGGTTAAAAACGGGGTCTCAATGTCAATAAATCCGTTGGCATCCAGGTAATTTCGAATGGCCATGGTGGCCTGGTGGCGAGCCTGTATATTCTTCTTAAGCTTCGGCCGTCTCAGATCCAGATACCGGTATTGAAGGCGAATGGACTCAGAGGCCTCAATCCGTTCCTCAATCTGGAATGCAGGGGTTTTGGCCGTTGAAAAGATCCGCAGTTCATCAACCATGACCTCAACGGTCCCGGTTTTCATCTTCGGGTTGATCATATCATCGGGCCGGCCGATCACCTTTCCCCTGACGCCAAGAACATACTCACTTCTGATCTGCTGAGCCTTTTCATGAACTTCTTCAGAGTTTCCCGGGTTAAACACCACCTGGGTGATCCCTTCCCTGTCCCGCAGGTCCACAAAGATAACACCGCCGTGGTCCCTGCGGTGCTGGACCCAGCCCATGAGTACCACTTCCCTGTCAATATCATCGGCTGTCAGTTCACAGCAGTGATGCGTTCGTTTCATATCTAACAATAAATCAGTCACGTTTTCCCCTATCCTGTTTCATTTGATTGCGTCATTTTTCGGGTCAGGTTCTCAACCAGCGTATCAACAGCCAGCGATACCTGGGTTTTGGTACCCATATCTCTTAAAACCACCGCATTCCGTTCCAGTTCGTTTTCACCCACGATCAGCACCTGTGCGGCATTCAATTTATCGGCCCGTTTCATCAGGGCCTTCATGCTTTTTCCCCTGAAATCCATCTCTGTCCTGATCCCGGCCTGGTTCAACTCACTGTACCAGAGATAGGATTTTTCCATGGCAGCCTCTCCCAAGGCAATAATAAAGAGATCCACAGTGTCGGGGTCCGGTGCTTTTTCTAATTGTTCCATGACTTCGGCCAGCCGGTCAAACCCGATGGCAAACCCGATTCCCGGTGTTTCCGGGCCGCCCAGCTCTTGGACAAGACCGTCATATCGACCGCCCCCGGCCACGGCACTCTGGGCGCCCAGGCTGGTGGTCAGAATTTCCCAGGCCGTCCGGGTGTAGTAATCCAGCCCCCGGACCAGGGTGTTGTCCACCTTAAAATCAACCCCCTGTTTTTCCAGTGTGGATTGAACGATTTTAAAATGATCGGAACACTCCCGGCAGAGGTGATCAATGGTGGCCGGTGCATCTGAAATGGCCGCTTTGCACTCCGGTGATTTACAGTCCAGGATTCTCAGCGGATTTTTATTCATCCGCCGTAGACAATTGCCACACAGTTGATCCTTTTTCGATTCAAGAAGGGTCAGCAGGGTGGTTTGAAACCCCGGCCGGCACTCCGGGCACCCCAGGGAATTGATATGGGCGGAAAGTCCGGTCAGGCCCAGCCGCCTGAACAACTCATTGAGCAGAAAGATCAACTGGCTGTCAATATAGGCCGATGCCACGCCGAAGACTTCCACGTCAATCTGGTAAAACTGGCGGTACCGTCCCTTCTGGGGGCGTTCCCTTCTGAACATGGGGCCGATACAATAAAATTTTCTCACCGGATCAACAGCATACATTTTATGCTGGATATAGGACCGTACAATGGATGCCGTGGCTTCCGGCCGCAGGGTCAGCTTGTCACCTTTTCTGTCGGCAAAGGTGTACATCTCCTTTTCAACAATATCCGTGGTTTCACCAATGGACCTGGCAAACAATTCGGTCTTTTCAATCACGGGAATCCGGATCTCTTCAAATCCAAATGCCTTGAACAGCCCGGTTGCTTCCGTTTCAATTTTCTGCCAGATCCGGATCTGTTCCGGCAGTATATCTCTGAACCCGCGTATGGTCTGCATGATTTAAATCTTTATATCTATAGGTTTTGTTCAAAATTTAACCAAACGGTATTTATACTTTGAAATCAGAGTCTTAGTCAATGATTAAATCTGGCCCATATTAACCATCATATTTTTGTTTCGCATATGGGTCATGGGTTGCACCGCCTCCCTGGCCACCATACGGTGCCGGATACAAGGCGTGACGACTGAGGGTGTAGTCATCTCCGCAGGGGAGGAATGGCCGCAGGTAACGCAGCAGGCGGGACTGTATGGTGGATCAGGGACGGGTTTCTGAAAAAGGGGTTCAAGTACCACAAGCGGGTCTGATCTGCCGTTTTGACTTTAGGGTTTCAAAAACAGCCCGTATCTCTTCGTTCTCATCTGCCTGGCAGAATCAACCGTTTATTTGCCAGGGCCGGATTAGACAGGGCTCATCCGTGACATCCTGCAGAAAGACTTATTCTTGATGAAGTTTGATCAGGGTTCCGTCTTCACGGGTTATCTCGAACGCGTAAAATTCAGGGCGGAAGAATGACTTAAGGTCATTGTCAACAAACCCAAAGACACTTATTTTTTCACCGACAGGTATTAACAGTCTGTTTTTCCAGCCGATATAGACTCTAATACTCCCGGTTTTGTCTTCCATGCGAAACTCGTCTTCATCAAGGATGCGGGTTACCGATCCCTTAATCGTGGCGGACATACCCGGTTCAAGTTTATCTATAGGCGTATACTCTTTGGCATAACTTACAGGAATGATGATCAGTGTCAATATCAGTATAGCAAAAATACGGTTCATGATTAAATCTCCTTGATTGGTTTCAAATATCTACAGGTTAACGATTTGGATTAACAGAATTCGATATCATTCAATTAAACGAACAGAGACATACCAGGATCGGAAAATCGTGTAAAGCGGTAATAATAAAATTGTTCTATACGCCAAAAGAACCGGCTGTCAGCCGGTCTGCAATTGAAATGGAATCGGTTTTAAACATGCAAGCGTGTTACATTGGAAAACAACCCGCAAGGATATAAATACCAGCTGGTTGTGTCAGTGTAAAGAACCGGCGCGGCCATGGATATTTGCTTCTTTATTTTCCGGTGCCGGCAGCAGGGTGCGAATGTCTGCCGCAACATTCCCGGGCCGGCTCTTCATGAAATGCCGTCTTCTGCAACATCAGCCACAAAAATAGCCCCAGACCGGATGCACAGATCAGTGCGCCGCGAAATTCATCTGTAAAAAACATGGCCCCCAATGGGAGTACAAGAAGCACGAGACCGTATGCCAGACGGCCGAGAAGGCTTTGAAGGGAAAGATAGGTGCTCCGTTCACCACGCTTCAGCAGCGGTGACACTTCCGCATTGACCAGAGGGATTGAAATGGCCTTTGAAACCGTTCTGAAAACGAGGAGGAGAACCACGGACGGATGAAAAACCAGGGCCATGGCACCGACTAGAACAGCCTGGAAAAGCGTGCAGGCCAGAAGGGTCCGTTTGATCCGGCATTGGAAATGAATCTTTCCGGCGAACCGGGTAAACAGGCTGCCGGCAAGCATTGTCAATGCCAGGTGAACACCGGCGACACCGGGGGTGATGGTTTCGACCCGGTTGAGCCCTTGGGTGACCCGTTCCAGATAAGGCTGGTAAAATTCATAGGGCAGATGGACCAGCAGGGTCATGGACAGAGTATATAACGTAAAGAACCGGAACCGTCGGGAAAGGGCTTTTCCCAAAAGGCCGTATACCTGCCTGCCCATGGGCATTGCCGGGGGGACCGGTTCGATACGGTCTGGATCTTTTTGTAAAGCCGCTTTTCGGCCGGGGGTGGTAAATCCCAAAGCGATGAACAAAGAGATCAGGGCTGCGGCAAATGAGGCTGCATAAATCCATCTTAAGTCTGCCACAGCCATGAAACCGCCCGCAAGTGCTCCCAAGGCACCGGCACGGAAAGAGAACCCCAGGGCCCGGCCTTCCAGGTCTGCATACTCACTCTCCCGGTTCAACCCTTTCAGGCTTTCATAGTGGAGGGCGGTATCCGTGCCTGAGGCTGCGGCAAATCCGGCACTCATAAAGACCTGTGCCACGATAAAGGTGTAAAATCCGGTACCGGTAAAAAAAAGAAGATAGGCAATGGCCAGGCAGACAGAAGAGGCAACAAGGGTCATCTTCCGTCCGAACCGGTCGGAAATGTATCCGGAGGGCACTTCCATCACAGCCACGCCGATATAGTATACCGCCTCCAGCCAAAGGACCTGGGTCAGGGACATCATGGATGAAAAATAGAGGAAAAACGCCGGTCCCCAAAAGTAGCAGTCCCGGAAAAATAGATACCAGGGATACCGCCTGATATTCGCTGTCATAGACGATTCGTAGTCTTTCTGCATGGTCGGCTCACAAATATTTGGTGATTTCCGCCAGCTCTGCCTTGATCTCACGGGCAGGCCGGGACCGGATCATATCTTCTCCCAGGCAATGGCCGATATGATCCCGGACCAGCGTCTGTTTGGCATTGTATACGGCATTGGAAACCGCCTGAAGCTGACGGGCCACGTCAACACAGGGGGAACCGCCCTGGATCATGGAAATGACCTTGCCCAGATGGCCCTTTGCCCGTTTCAGGCGTTTGACAATGGCATCGTGGCTTTCGTGCATACCGGCATTATGTTGTGAATGCATTGGGGTGACGACTCCATCAATGATAAGATTATATCCCCCCTATGAGGATAGATGTTCAATTATAGTGTTTGTTTATCTTTTGTCAATATCCCCCTCTGATTTTTTTAATTATGATCTTTTGTCCAATGGCATGAATAAGTATTCAAGCAGGTATATCCGGATTGAGAAAGAGCTCGTATGCGTCCAACACATCCCGGACCGCGGCCTCAAATATCTCTTTGCCGATTTCAGGGGATGCCAGAGAAGAGTCGGAACCGATTCTGCCGTCTGGAAACTTGTCGGAAAAATCGCTGCTGTCCCTGAACGGATGGTTCGGTGCGACCCGGGGTGTCAGATCGGCTTTTTTAACAGAACCGGGGTGGGCGTAAAAACTGAGAGAAATTTCACTGGGTGTGGCATGACTCCCTTCGCCGGTTTTAAAGTACCGGGTCTGCACCTTTTTAAGCCGCTTGCCCCCATACCAGTTGCAGAGTTGAAGATGGACAGAGGACGGTCTTTTTGAAAAACTATGTTCAGCATATACTTCTGAAAAAGCGGTTTTGACGGAATCCACATTTCCGCCGTGCCCGTTCAGGAAAAAGAGATGGGTGAACCCGTGTCCGGCCAAAGAATGAATCACGTCTTTGATGACGGCGATCAGGGTGGTGGGCCTCAGAGTGATGCTGCCGGGAAATGCCAGGTGATGTTGAGACATACCAATCGTCAGTGTGGGGGCAACCAGGGTCTTTGTCTGGTCCGATACTCCCCTTGCAATGAATTCCGGGCAGATAAAATCCGTTCCCATCAAACCCATGGGACCGTGTTGTTCGGTTGAACCGACGGGAATTATGATCACTTTTTTTGTTTTTAAATACTCTTTCACTTCACACCAGGTTGATAATTCCAGCATCATGGCTTTGTCCTTTTTCTATGGGTTTTCAGCGCGTTGATCAAATGATTACGTTTTTTGAAAAGGGTGAACAATTTTTACGCTGGCTCAGGGTAAAGAAAACCCGGTCAAATTTCAATGCGAATATGGCCCCTTGGTATTTAAAAATTTAAACGGTGTCGTTAGCAGCTTTGATCTGTTTTTGGTAAAACCCGGCAGCTATACTCGCCATGCCTGCTACCGGGGGGGCCCTGATCGGCACACCCCAAATCCACCATAAAATTTTTGTTTCGAATGTGGGCCATGGGTTGCACCGCCTCCCTGGCCACCATACGGTGCCGGATGCAAGGCGGCAAGGAGTGACGACTGAGGGCGTATCAGCCATACTCCGCAGGGAGGATCGACCGCAGGCAACGCAGCAGGCGGGACCGTATGGTGGATCAGGGCACAACTAGATTTCTTGACCTGCCGCTTTCCAATGGGATATAGTTTATTTTTATCTTAACTGACTGCCTACGTGATGAAAAAACGGTTGACCATATTTATCTGCCTGTTTTGCTTTCTTTTTTCGGTATGGGGGGGGAGCCGCCCGGAATGCCGGGCCTCGGGCACACCGGATAAAATGATTCCCCTTACCCCGTCGGAAATCGAATTTGTCAAAGCGCAACCGGAAATCCGCGTGACCAATGAGTTTGACTGGCCGCCTTTTGACTTTATGATTTCAGGGAAACCGGCGGGATTTGGAATAGAACTGATGAGTATGCTGGCAGACAGAGTCGGTTTGAAAACTAAATATATCAACGGGTATACGTGGGATGAGCTGATCGATATGTTTTTTGCCGGTCAGATCGATGTGATTCATTCTTTAAGCCTGACACCGGAGCGCCGGGAAAAGGCCCTGTTTTCACACCCGTATTATCACAGTAAAAATGTGATCATTATGCGGAATGATACCAAGGATATCCATTCCCTTGACGATCTGTCGGGCCGGATCATCGCCCTGCCTTCGGGATGGTCTTCCATTGAGTTTTTTAAAACCTATTATCCCGATATCCATATCATTGAAGTGGACAGCACAAGACAATCCCTTGAATATATTGACCAGGGAAAAGTGGCGGCAACGGTCGAGCAGGAAGGGATTGTCAGCTATTTTATTAAAAAATTCGGTTTTCATGACTTAAAACTCTCCGCCTGGATTGAAAATGAAATTCTTCAGCAAACATCGTCCATGCACTTTGCCGTTCTGAAAAATAATCCCGAGCTTTTCAATCTGCTCAGCAAAGCATTGATTTCGGTCACTCCGCAGGAGATGAATGCACTTAAAGATAAGTGGTTAAGCCGCAGCGGCCGGCAGATGGGCAAAGAAGATGTCGGTCTGACCCCCAAAGAGCAGCACTATCTTAAACAGAAGGGGCTGATCCGATTTTGTGCCGTTCCGGAGAGGCTGCCTTTTGAAGCGGTGCGCGGAGAAAAACCCTTTGGCATGCTGGCCGATTTTTCAGAGATTTTCAGTGAACGACTGAATACCCGCTTCTCCCTTGTTCCTGCGGATGACATCCAGGACTCGATCCAAAAACTGGAGGCAGGGGAGTGTGATATTATCCCCATGGTAAAGGCGACAACAGAGCGAAAAAAGACCATGGATTTTACCTCTCCCTATCTTAATGACAATATCGTCATCATTGCCAGGGAAAAGCTGCCCTTTATTTCAGGGCTGGAAGATATGGCAGACAAAAGGGTGGGGATTGTAAAAGATGAATCCATGTTGAAAAACCTGGAAAAGCAGTACTCCCGGGTTCACTTTATCCTGAGAAACGATGTCAGGGATTCACTGATTCAATTGTCATCCGGAAAAATGGATGCCGTCCTTTTAAGCCTTCCCGTTGCCACACATAATATCCGTCACCTGGGGCTGACCAATTTAAAAGTTGCCGGGGATACGAAGATCCGAAAAGAGTATCGGGTGGGGGTCAAAAACGATGATGAAATACTGCATTCGGTTATGAGCAAGCTGATTCGCTCCATCTCAAGGGATGAGATTGATACGGTTTACGATAAATGGGTCACACTGAAATTCCAGCATGAATTTGATTATACCAAAGCCTGGAAGTATGGTGGTTTCGCCGGTTTGATCCTTATTTTGATCCTTTTCTGGAATTGGAAACTGACCTCGCTGAACCGCCAGCTGGAGGCGTCCCATAAAGCGTTGAAAATACTCTCCACCACCGATAGTCTCACCGGGTTATACAATCGCAGATACCTTGAAAAGGCCGTTGAAAATGAATTTGAAAGGGCAAAAAGATATAAAACCCAGCTCTCGGTCATCATCCTGGATGTGGATCATTTTAAGGCGATAAATGATGACTTCGGTCACCAGGCCGGTGACGATGTGCTGATGAGCCTGGCACGGCTGCTCAAGGACAGGACAAGGAAAACCGATATTACCGGCCGGTGGGGAGGGGAGGAATTTGTCATTTTTTGCCCGGAAACAGACAGGGAAAAAGCCGTCCTCCTTGCCGAATCTTTAAAGGCGGGTATCAGCGGGCTTAATTTGGTAAAGCTGTTGAAAATAACGGCCAGTTTCGGTGTCAGCACCTGGAAGCCGGATGATACCGTGGACAGCTTGATATCCAGAGCGGATGCGGCCATGTATCAGGCCAAACACAGGGGGAGAAACCGGGTTGTTTCCATCTGAGATTCCGAGGCCGGTAACGGGTTTGATCCCGTTCATCCTCTATGGGTGGTTTCATAATAAAACTTGGAAGAAAATGTCATGATTAAAACCAATATATTGCAAATATTGAATTTTTTAACTATTCAAAAAATTCAATTCAAACAGAAAGATTTAAATTCTACTTGGTTCTGCTTTTTTCATCTATGATTGATTCACTATATCTATATCTTGGAGTTTATTTATTACTTTTAATTATAATATCCTTTATAATCTCCAGGCGACAGAGAAGAGAGGATTTTCTTATTGCAAGCAGAAACAGGTCTGGATGGCAGGTTCTGGCTTCTAAATTTGCATCAGGAATTGGTGCTGGATATTTTATCACATATACTGGTTTTGCCTATGAATTTGGATTTGGAGTATTTGCAATTCTTGCTGGACTTGTAATCGGATACATGCTTTTTGCATTCTGGGCAGTTCCAAAAATAAGGGATTCTTCAATCAGTGGGAAGTGTTATACTTTAGGTCACTTTGTGTTTGAAAAGACAAAGAATAGATTTTCCATGGTTCTTGCAGATATTGTTTCTGTTTTAGTCCTGCTGGCATGGCTTATTGTTGGGATGATTGGTGGCGGAAAGATAATAAGTTACTTTGGGCTTATGGATTATAATACAGCTGTTTTGCTTTCTGCTTTTGTTGTGCTTGTATATCTTTTAATGGCAGGCTATAAAGCCGTAGTTATTACAGACATACTGCAGTCTTTTATAATTTTTACTTTGCTTTTTGTAGTTACTCTTGCAATTGCAGGAAATGAAAACCTTACTATACTTTTTAATGCAGAGGCTGGACCGCTTGACATGGGAGTTCTTCTTGGTTTCCTTCTTTTTGGGTCATTTAGCAGTTTGTCAAGAATTGATTTTTTCCAGCTGGCATATGCGTCAAAAAACAAAAAAGAAGCAGTCAGGGGATTCTCACTTGCAATTATTCCTATTATACTAGTCTGCTTTTTTCTATTGCTGATTGGTCTTTTTATGCTTACTCGTGTATCTGGACTTGATACAGATCTTGTTTTTGGTGAAGCACTAAAACTGTTTTTGCCAGCATCACTTCTTCCTTTGGCAATTGTTCTTTTTTTCTCTGGTATAATGAGTTCTGCAGATACAAATGTCTATGGAGTCTCATCTCACATTGCAATGTATTTTAAAAAAGGCAAAACTTTTTTAATAAGAATAATTACTCTTCTCCTTCTTGTTTTTGTTGCTCTTTTTGCAATCTTATTTCCTGATGTAGTGGATATTTCAATAATTGCTGGTGGACTAAACCTGATTTTACCAATACCAATGATTTATCTTCTGTTTAATGGAAAAAAAGAAAAGAAATTCATATCCGGAGTTATTAGCGGATTTATTGGTATGATAATTGGAATGATATTTATGGGACTAACGCCAGCAATTGCACTGCCGACTTTTTTATTTGCAGGAATAGGACTTTTTTATCCGCAAAAGGAAAAGGTCAATTAAATTTTTGTATCCATTCAAAGGATGAATGATTTCGAATCAGATGTTGATTTTTTCATAGATCTGATTCACAATTACTCATTCACCATTATGAATGGATACGCTTTTTCTATATTCACTCGGAGTAATTCCTTTTACTTTCTTAAAAATTCTATTAAATGAGCTCAGACTTTCAAAACCCACGTCGAATGCAATCTCTACAATTTTTTTATCAATGCATTGGAGTCCTTTTAGACTGGATTCGATTCTTAACCTATTGATCAAATCCTTTATAGTACCACCTGTATGCTTTTTAAACATTCGGCTCAGATGGTCTGGACTCATATCAACGACAGAAGCCAAGCTTTCTCTAGCTGATTTTCGACAGTTAGATTTTGAATATTCTTTTATTTCAATATGATACATATAGCCAAAAAGTTCTTGGCACTACCCAAACCTTTTTTTGATCAATTCAAAGCCTTGATTGTGGGTGGAAGAGCAACACCTACCGATTGAAAAATCTTACCGCATACGCCCTTACATTCACTCCGGATGGCAAAGCTCTGGCTATTTTCTTCAATTTCAAACCGTTTCAAGGCCTTCAAGTCCTGTTTAATCTCATTCCATTCAAATTGATGTTTGCTTTCAGCAAGACACCGGTCAAGCTCTTTGCGCAACACAAGAGCAAGAAAACTGCAAAATACATGACCGGCAATGTTTTCATCTTTTTGGTGATACACCGGCCTGGTTTCCAGAAGGGATTTGACATCCCGGAACACCCGTTCCACTCTCCAGAGCTCTTTATATTTGAGAGCAACCTGTTCAGCAGACAAATTCGTATTTGTCGTCAAAACCCACTTTCCATCAAAGCGGGACTCACTCTCTACTTTGGCTGTATCAATCTGAGCACTGTCTTTCTGCACCTTCAGGTATTTTCGATAGCCTTT
>JANQML010000330.1 GCA_028280105.1 Desulfobacula sp.
TTCCGGCCAGATCGGATGTAAACGGCCCGGTTTGAAAGCTGGCTGTGGGCATTTGGGGAGGGGCGTCGGCATCCCGGACGGGCTTACCGGCAAAAGAAAAGATATGGGGCGGCAGGTGGGACAGGCGAATCGTCGATCCGCCCGCAACCATATTCATGGCAGCCTCAATGATGTGCTCCAGTTCCCGGACATTGCCGGGCCAGTGGTAATTTAAAAAAAGAGCGTATACTTTTTTTGAAACATGGCGAACCGTTTCATTGAGCTTTATGTTATATTTGTCGACAAAATGCCGGGTCAATTCGGTTAAAACCTGTTTTCGCTCTTTCAAAGGCGGCAGCATGATTGTCACCACGCCCATCCGGTAAAACAGATCCATTCGCAAAATACCGGATTGAACAATGTCATGGGGCGGTCGGCCGACAGAACTGATGATCTTTACATCCAGATCCGTCTCTTTGAGAGAGCCCAGTTTGCGAACCTTTTTCTCCTGGATGACACGGAGCAATTTTGCCTGGAGAGTCAGCGGCATGGAATCCAGCTCATCTAAAAAAATGGTCCCTCCGTTGGCCTGTTCAAACAGACCGTTCTTATCAATTGCACCGGTGAAGGCGCCTTTTGACGTACCAAACAGGATGCCTTCCAACAGATTTTCAGGAATGGCCGCACAGTTGACCGGTATAAACGGCTTCTTTTTTTTGGCACTGTGGTTATGAATGGATTGGGCAAACAGCTCCTTACCGGTTCCTGTCTGCCCGTAAATCATAATCGGTGACGGTGAATTGGATGACAACATGGCGATCCTTACCGCATTTCGGGTATCCGGATCCGAGCCGATAATGTCTGAAAAATAAAACCGGGCGGCATTTGTAACCCTCTTTTTTTTAAATCGATCCGGTGCCTGGACAATTGTCTTTTCCAATAATTGATAGTCTTTTGAAAAATTGATGGCCCCGATCAGCCGGCCGGATTTATACAGGGGGAAAACATTGCTGATGATATTGGCAACTTTTCCGTACCGTGTCTGATAGACAAAGGTTTCGTTCATAATCGGTTTTCCTGAATTCAAGCATCTCATCAGGGGACTTTTTTTGTCGGTCAGCTGATATACGGCGGTCAATTGTTTACCGATCACCTCTTCAGGGTCCAGATCATCAATTTCAGCCTGGGTTTGATTAAAAAACCGTATCTTCCCCATGGTGTCTGAAATGACAACGCCTTCATGCATTGAAGACAAGACCCTGTAAATATTGATGTCATCCAGGTTGAGTTTCTCCATTACCGCCCTCCCCTTCATGGATCATACAAAATGGATCGCACAAAACAGATCATATAAAATAGACTGCACAGACAAAAAATAAAAAAAATTTTATTTTTACAGTCGGGATCTTACACCGGCTTGTCTATAGATCTCTCTTTTTAAAGGAAAAGACAATAAAAATAAAAATTTCTTTATTTTTTTCCACCCAGAGGCAAAACAGACGGACTGAAATTCTCATTCAAAACCCATAACCGGCTTAAATTGAAGAGATTCGGCACCCTGTCCGTTCAATGCGATATAGGTGGCATGGATCGTGCTCTGCATTAGGGTGAGTTTTATTGGTGACTCAAAAAATGGCAGTAAAAGCTAAAAAACATTTTTTTCACCCCATCGGGTCAAGGAAGCGATAAATGAATTTTTTCACATATTTTTCTACCAAGGATTTAGAACAGATACACGAGGCGACATTGACGGTTCTTGAAACAACGGGCCTTGTTTTCACCCATGAACCGGCAAGGGATCTCTTTGCCAAAGCCGGTTGTAAAATTGACGGAAAACGGGTCTTCTTTCCCAGAGCACTGGTTGAACAACAGATTAAAAACGCACCCTCCCGCTTTACCCTGTACGCCAGAAATCCTGAAAAAAATGTGGTTATCGGCGGAGACCAAATCGCGTTTATGCCCTGTTACGGTGCCCCGTTTGTCCATGACCTTGAAAATGGCCGGAGAGCCGGGACACTTGAAGATTATACCAATTTTGCCAAATTGGCCTGCCACAGCCCCCATCTCGACATCACAGGGGGAATGATGGCCGAACCCAACGATATTCCGGTTGCCCGGCGGAATGCCGAACGGCTTTATTCATCCATGGTCCATTCGGACAAACCGTTTATGGGGGCGGGGACCGGAGAAGCCGATGCTAAACAGACCATTGAAATGGCATCCCTGGTATTTGGAAGCCGGGAAGAGATGGCGGACAGACCGCCTTTTATCAGCATTCTCTGTTCCTTGACCCCCCTGGGATTTGACGAGGCCATGTGCGGCGGCATTATGGCATACGCAAAAGCCGGCATGCCCCAGTTGATTTCCTCCCTGGCCATTGCCGGTGCCACCGCACCCGTGACAATGGAAGGCATGCTTGTGGTTCAAAATGCGGAGATCCTGGCCGGAATAACCCTTGCCCAGCTGGTCCGGGAAGGAACACCCGTTGTTTTCGCCGGATCTTCGTCTGCGGCTGCCATGCGGTACGGCACCTTGAGTATCGGTGCACCGGAAATGGCCGTCAATACGGCGGCCACAGCACAAATGGGCCGGTTTTACGGCCTGCCGGTCCGTGGCGGCGGGGCACTGACCGATTCCAAAACGGTTGACTCCCAGGCAGCATACGAAGCCATGATGACCATGATGACGGCTAGCCTGAGCGGTGTTAATTTCGTTCTCCATTCCGCCGGAATTCTTGAAGGGTATATGACGGCTTCCTATGAAAAATTCATGATCGACACGGAGATCTGCGGCATGTGCAAACGCGTTAAAAGGGGGCCGGAAATTACGGCTGAAAAACTGGCCCTGGAAGTGATAAACAATGTGGGGCCGGGGGGTGAGTTCCTCACCCATCCCCATACGTTCAAGCATTTCAAACAGGAATTATATGCGCCGCTCATGGAAGAACGGGACAATTACGACACCTGGATGAGCAAAGGGGGACTCTCTATTGAACAGCGGGCAAGTATGCGGTACAAACAGATCCTTGAAAATTACGAGGTGCCGGAGATGGACGGCGGCAGCCGTAAAGATCTTGATGCTTACATGGCATCGATCCGCGGCAATTAATCAAACGTATTCAGCAACACCCATCGCGTTTTTTTTATGAAAACAAAAACCAAGAGAGAATTAAAAAATGAGCGACATACTTTCACCCACCCCAGGTAAATCACGGACCGCAGATGCCGTCGTTATCGGCGGCGGTATTGTCGGCACAGCCACGGCCTTCTGGCTGTCAAAGGCCGGTTTAAGCGTCATACTGGTTGAAAAACGAGATGGCCTTTCCACGTTGACAACCGCTGCCAGCGTGGAATGTTTCAGGACCCAGTTTACGGAAAAGGCCATGGCTGATCTTGCCCTTCCAAGCGTGGAAATGTTTGAACACTTCAATGAGATAGTGGGGATTGCCGATATTGACATCGGTATCAGCCAGAAAGGCTATCTCTTTGTCACCGATCAGCCCGACAGGGTACCGGATCTTGAAACCGCCTGCAAAAGGTATCATGAACTCGGGATTCCGGGAACGGAACTGCTTACGGGAAAAACGCTTCATCAGCGGTTCCCCTATCTTTCCCCCGATACGGTTGCCGCCACATTTAACCACCGGGACGGATGGATCTCCACCCATGAAACCACATACGGATTTGCCAAAGGATCGACAAATGCCCGGTTCTTTATCCGGACCCGGGCAACCGGGCTTCAAACCGACTCCGAGGGAATCTGCGGGGTTGAAACCGATAAGGGAACCATCCACACCCGCCTGGTGATCAACTGTGCCGGCCCCTATGCCGGGACTGTTTCAAAGATGGCGGGCCTGGATATGCCGGTGAGAACGGTCCGGCGGCAAAAGGCCTATATCCGGACCTCCCATGCCGCAGTTCCGGTCGATGCCCCGTTTACCGTGGATCTTGTGAATCACTCATACTGGCGGCCCGAGGCCGGGGGCGCCCTGTGCGCCTGGGTCGATCCGGATGAACCCGATTGCCCCCCTTCGGACGAACCGCCCACCGACTGGGACTTTGCCGCTGAATCGATCTATCGCGTTTCCCGTCTGAGTCCGTTTTTTGAAACCATCTCAGAGGATTTAAAGGCTGACGACATTGATGTATCATCCGGGCTCTACGTCTACACGCCGGATGATAAACCCATTATCGGCCCCTGCGATGAGATCAAAGGGCTCCATTTCAACTGCGGTTACTGGTGCGGGGTAATGCTGTCACCCCAGGCAGGCAAACGGGTGGCCGATATCATTACGGGAAAGACGGCCAATGCCGACA
>JANQML010000331.1 GCA_028280105.1 Desulfobacula sp.
TCACCCTTTTACATGAGGTAAGCCTTCATCAGGCTCCAGAGCACACCGGCTGAGATGGCGGACCCGATCACCCCGGATACATTGGGTGCCATGGCATGCATGAGTAAAAAGTTGGTGGGGTCCTCTTTCTGGCCGACCATCTGGACCACCCGGGCGGAATCCGGAACCGCAGACACGCCGGCGGCGCCGAGCAGGGGATTGATGGGTGTTTTCAAAAACAGGTTCATCAGTTTGGCAAAAATAAGACCGCAAGCCGTTGCCAGGGCAAAGGCCAATGCGCCCAGGATAAATATATAGACCGACTCTTTTGTCAAAAAGACATCCGCCTGTGTACTGGCACCCACGGTGACCCCCAGCAGGATGGTGGCCGTATCAATGATCGCATTTCTTGCGGTCCGGGCCAGACGCTCGGTAACAACGGCCTCTTTGAGTACATTTCCGAAACAGAGCATACCCAGAAGCGGAAGCGCGGCCGGAGCCAGAAAACAACAGAGCAGGAATGCGACAATGGGAAAGATCATTTTCTCTCTCTTTGTCACCTTCCTGGGTTCTTCCATGCGGATCAGCCGTTCCTGGCGGGTGGTCAGCAATTTCATAATCGGCGGCTGAATAACCGGAACAAGGGCCATATAAGAGTAAGCTGCGACTGCAATGGGGCCGATCAGCTGCGGAGCAAGCTTGGCGGTTAAAAAGATGGCTGTGGGACCGTCTGCACCGCCGATAATTCCGATGGCCGATGCCTCGTTGGGGGCAAACCCCAGGGCAAGGGCGCCGATAAAGGTGATGAAGATACCGGCCTGGGCCGCCGCACCCAGCAGCATGAGCACGGGCCGGGCAAGCAGGGTTGAAAAGTCGGTCATGGCACCGATTCCCAGAAATACCAATGGCGGATAAATCCCTTGAGTGACCCCGAAATAGAGGTAATGCAATACCGAGTTCTCCTCGTATATCCCCAGGCCCAGCCCGGTAAACACAGGAATATTACCGATGAGCATGCCAAACCCGATGGGAACCAGAAGCAACGGTTCATAATCTTTTGCGATTCCCAGATAAATAAATATCAGACCGACAAGGATCATGATAACATTTCGGTAATCCAACAGGTAAAATCCCGTGTTTTGAAAAAACTCTATAAACAGCGCATCCATATCTTTTTCCTCTTTACTCTCTTTTTCTGATCGGGGTTATCAGTCAACGGTTTTATCGAAAACTTCTTTATTCCATGTAAAGAACCCATCCCCGTCGGGCAGGATGATCCTTGTTTTAAACAGGATATTCAGATGCTGATACGGATCTTTTAAACCGCTGATCTGGGCAAGATGGAGTAACCGGGTCAATGAAAAATGGTCTTCCAGGGTTCGCACCAAAAGGGCATATTGTCCGATGACCTCTTTTTGATTACCGGTAAGCACGGCGCGTGCCGCAATTGCGGCTTCCTCTTCAGGTGAAACCGGCTCTGGTTTTTTTCTGGAAAAAAGTTGTTTTAATTTTGACGGATCCTCCCACAGGGCCAATACCTTGTGAAGCTGAGAAATAATAAGCGAAAGCAGGACAAGACCGGTGAATACGACGGTTACGCCCACAACGGAAATTGCCCATCCATTGCCGGCGTTTATTGCTTCTAATCCGTACAAACCGTTACCTCCATTTTAAAATCATCTATTAAGGCGGTTATCTATTTTTACGGCAAACGGTGCCGTTTGATTCAGATAGTTTTGCCATGCATCCATTATTTTTTCAGCCTCGGGAGAATCCGACCGGATGATATCTAAAAACCGTTCCCTGGGAATCACATAGATGCAGCCGTTCTCAATGACACTCACGGTGGTCCGGTAAACCCCGTTAACCGACAGCAATTCCATGGCGATAAAATCGCCCGCCCGGTTCAATACCACTGATTTTCCCTCATTCATTCCCAAAAGAACGGCAGCCGTGTCCAGCAGAAAATAATTTTGTGCGGGTTCACGTGTAGTGGCGATAATATCGCCGGTAAGGACGTACCGTTTTTCAAAATGCGTTCCGATTGTCTCATTTTCCTCTGATTTCAAGGCATTGAAAACCGGGGAGGCGTTTAAAATCTCATTAATTGTTGTCATGGCTGTCCTGTCGTTATCTCCATTTTTATCAATATCCGGCCATACCCAAGCCGCAACTTTTATTATGCCATAACGGGAAAACCCGGATCAATTGCCGGGTCGGCCCATTATCATTCGCCCCGAGAAATCGATATCTAAACATAGTTTTTCAGCATTGTCGATAAAAAAAAAAAAACGATTTTACCTGTATAAACACTGTTTTATAATGTGTAACAACCGAGTGCATAAACAGATTTGATCAGATGCGAAATGGTATGTTATTTTTCAGGCAAAATCCTTGAATTCGGACAAGGCGGACCGTTGCTTCTCCGGATCGATTTCCCGGTGAAAGGTAATGGTAAAGATTGCCCCTTTACCGGGGTCGGAGTCGACATAGATACTGCCGCCGTGTTCCTTGATAATCCCGTATACCACGGATAATCCAAGACCAACCCCCTTGCCTTTTTTCTTTGTGGTGAAAAAGGGTTCAAATACTTTTGAAATCATTCCCTCCGGTATGCCCGGTCCGTTGTCTATAAATTTTACAATCACGGTTTTATCTTTTTTCCGGCTGAATGTTTCAATGGTCAGCTCTCCTTGTTTGATAGCGGAAAGGCTTTCCACGGCATTGGATATCAGATTCATAAACACCTGTTTGATCTGGTCTTCCGACCCGGTGATCAGTGGCAGATTCTTCTCCAGTTTTTCTATCAACCGGATGTTATTGATCTTTATCAGGTTTGCGTTCAGCAGTAAGGTCTGGCCGATCAGCTCGTTAACATCGCATTGGCCCACCTCGATTTTTGAATTTCTTGCAAAAACAAGGAGATTGGCAACAATACGGCTGATCCGCCGGGTCTCGGTCTCCATCAGATCCAGGTATTGCAAAAATGTTTTCAGATCTGTTTCGGACAGCCCGTCTTCTTTGAGTATACGCTTGGAAAGCAGCACCAGATTAAGAATGCCCGCCACCGGATTATTGATCTCATGGACGACAGAGGAGGAGAGCCTGCCCAGTGAAGCCATCTTATCCTGGTGCAAAAGCCGTTCATGGGTATCTTTGAGCTGTCTTGTCCGTTCCTCCACCATTTTCACCAGCCGGTGCTGGATCTGTTTTTCATCCTCTTTCCGCTTGGTGATATCCCGGCTGATTTCAATAAACTTTTTGATCTTTCCTTTTTTTTCCCAGATCGGAAATATGGTCAGTTCCGTGTATCGGGGTTTGTTATCTCTTCCCAGCCGGGTGAGTTCCACCTGGCAGTGACATTTATTTTTAACCACCTCTTCCATGGGACAGATCTTATGGCAGTTTGAACTCTTCCGGGTGACTTCCTTAAATACCTCGTAACATTTGCGGCCGATCACATCTTCTCTTTTATATTCCATGTGACGCAGAAAGGAGTCGTTGACCTCGATGATCTCTCTGTCAGGAGAAATAATCAGGATAAAATCCTTGATTCCGTTCAGGATCATTTCAACTTCATTTTCCGGAAGGTTCACACTGCCATCCTTTTATGAATATCGTTCAACTGGTTGAGAATATAAAAACTTTAGCACAAACGGATTTGTGATTGCAAGCCAGTTACCCCGATTGTCTAGTGCCCCCGGGGTTGTCAAAAACCGTTAAACACAGGTAATACAGATGTCCTGACGGAAAAACTTTCATGGACTTTATAAAAAAGGGAATCATTGTAGAAAAATTAGAATCGAGTGTAGAAAACTACCACACAAACGAAATATTATTATAATTTAAGTGGGTTACATCATGATGCCGGATTTATTATGGATAGATCTGCTGTATATATCCACACCTGCGGGCCGGACAGGGGGGTGTCCGGCTGTTTCGACAAACGGTGAAACACCCTTCCCGCTGCAAGCCTCCGGACTATTTAATCCATTTTTTCACACCTGGCATTCTTCTTGAAAAATACAATTTGTAAATTTGTAAAATTCGTAAAAAGAACAAAATAACAACAAAAATAAGGGGGAAAAATGGAACAATCAATGAGAGAGACAGGAAACGAGAGCATTTGTCAGACCAGTCATGTATGGCAGGCAAAAAAAGATAAAAACAACCATCCGTGTCTCTGGATGCAGGCAGGTGCGGTTAAAAAGAAAACCTGCAACAACTATTACGATTGTACCAATTGCAAATACGATGACGGCATGAAAAAAAGGGTGGCGGCCGGCAAACATATCTCCTGGCAGGATGCCATGAAATGCAAAGATTCAAAGGAAAGAACCTGCCGCCATACCATGACCGGCCGGACCGGACACAAGGTCTGTCCCATGAACTATAATTGCTCCCGGTGTGAATTTGACCAGTATTTTGAAGACACACTCACCCCCGGAACCGGTCATGCCGCCGTGCATGTGAAAAATATCAAAGGGTTTGATATAGCAGAAGGCTATTATTTTCACAACGGCCATACCTGGGCCACCATCGACAGCGGCGGACTCATCCGCATCGGCCTGGATGATTTTTCAATGAAGGTCCTGGGCAGCCCGGATGCACTTGAACTGCCCCTGGTGGGCAAGGAGCTGAACCGGAACCGGATTGGATGGGGACTCAAAAGAAAAGAGAACCTGGCAGATGTCCTTTCTCCGGTGAACGGTGTCATCACCCAGGTCAATCCGGCCGGTACGAGCTGCGGCACTGGTCCGTACGGCGACGGCTGGCTCTTTACGGTTCACAACTCAGATATTAAGGCGGAGTTCAACGCACTGATGAACGATGAAAAGAGTGAAGAGTGGATCGATGACGAGGTCACCACCCTTGAAGGAATGATCGAAACGGTGAGCGGTCCCATGGCCACAGATGGCGGACTCTTATCCCCGGATCTGTTCGGAAACCTGCCGGATCTGGGCTGGAAAAACCTGACACGGACGTTTCTTCGCACCTGATTGATACAGCCCGGCTTTTAAAGCCGGACTTGTAAAACCCGATTTATAAAAGACTGACGGATACGAATGGGTCACCCCGGAGTTGCAGTACCGGGGTGGCTTCAATAAAAAGGAAGGTCATCATGGAAACCGGAAAGAACCCAAACCCGCCTGACTGTCTCTGGATGCAGGCAGATGTGGTCCGGCAAAAAAAATGCAGCATTGATTTCAACTGCCCGGTCTGCAGATATGACAAAGCACTTCGAAACACCTGCGCCGAAAATAAGGCGCAAGAACAACAGGGGACCCCCATACCGGGAAAAAGAGGGAACCTGGTCTTCTGGAAAGATAAACTCCGGATGCAGCCGCTCTCCCGGCGCCCCTGCATTCATCACATGAAAGGCCATATCGGCTTTAAAACCTGTCCCAAGGCATACCATTGTATTGACTGTGAATTTGACCAGTATTTTCACGACCAGTTCAAGGTTTATGCACTGGTCCAGCCGGTGGCGTATTCGGATTTTAACGGGGTGAACCTGCCGGCGGGATATTACCTGCATCCCGGGCACACCTGGCTGAAAATTGAAGATAAAAATCATGTTCGAATCGGACTGGATGATTTTGCGGCAAGAATTTTAGGCGACCCCGATTATATTGAACCCCTGCTGATGGGAAAGCAGGTGAACGCCGGAGATCCGGCCTTTACCTTTTACCGGAACGAAAACAGGGCGGCATTCCCGTCACCGGTCAGCGGCGTCGTCACCCAGGTCAATTCCACCCTGCGCAAACATCCCGAACAGGTGGGGCAGACACCCTATACCGGCGGATGGGTCCTGACCCTCTACTCTCCCCGCCTGAGAGAGGATCTTAAACGGCTGATGTTCATGGAATCGGCAGCAACGTTCATGAATGACCAGGTGAATCATCTCTATACCTTTCTGGAAGAAGAGACCCAGCTGATGGCGGCGGACGGCGGTACCCTGGGATCGGATCTCTACGGCAACCTTCCCCAGTTGTCCTGGGAAAAAATATTCACCCGGTTGATTCCGGAGGCGCTACCGTGTTGATAAGAGACACCCTTTAAATTTTTCTAGCTTTCGGAAGCATGTTTTTTATTTGATCCAGATTTTTATTGGATACGGTATAATTCGCCTGCCCACCAATTCCCGTTACATATATCTGTGTTGAATCCGGCACAACACAGGACGCACTCTCTTCCAGTGTAAACAGCTTTTCCAACAACATCGTAACCCGATTTCCGGTTTCTTTATCTATAAAAACAACTGCTTTTTCCATTTGTTCCGCCTCTTTTGATATCTTTTTTTGAGTCCATGCCGTAAACATCAGGCCCTGTAGAAATTATCATCGGGAGTTGAGTTTTACAATCGCCCGGTGCATTTATTTTATACGGTTGGATTCCATGGACTTGATGCTGTCGGTGAGAATAATATCGCAATACCGGCAGAACTGACTGATTTTTTTATCCACATCCTCCAGTTTCCGGCAATAATGCATCAGGCACATGGCGTCTTTGCAATGACGAAGGTTAAAGCAATGACCCAACTCATGGACCGCCTCCTTGACAATTCGGGAGCTGCCGGTGTCGATAATATCCACACCCGTTCCTCTGACCAGGCGTGAAATGGAAATGATGCAGGCGGTTCCGTCCAGCTGGGCTTCGCCATACACATGGGTCAGAATGGGAATGAAGAGATCTTCATCTGTTATCCCCAGAATTTTAACGGTTCCGGGGGGGGCCTCCCGTGCCAGGTGCTCTAAAATCTGCGTGGAGTGGTATTGCTTTCTGCCCCGGTGAAATGCAAAAGAGATATCGGTGAGCACCGGTTTGATCAAGGTGTTGAAGCCAAAGAATTTTTTCACCTTTTTGGCAACGATCTCCGTGATCCAGGACGGAATATTCCCGATGGGCGAAATGACGATCACTTTCGATTGTTTCATGGACTCAATCACACCCGGAACCCGGTTCATCATTTTTCGTCAATTCATACCGTTTGATCTTATTGTAAAGCGTCGAGCGGTCAATTCCTAAAATCTCAGCGCTTTTGGAAATATTCCAGCCGGCCTGATTCAATATATTATTTATATGCTGTTTCTCAACATCGCTTAATGAAGTGTGCCGTTTTTTCGATTCTTCTTCCAAATGCTTGACAATGGGAAGATCCTCTGGTGTGATTATCCGTGTCCGGCACACCACCACGGCCCGTTCAATGGCATTGGACAGCTCCCTTACATTCCCCGGCCACTCATGAAGCATGAGTTCATCCATGGCCTCCCGGCTGATTTTTTCCACTCCCCGGTTGATCTCCCGGTTGAACTTCATCAAAAAATGGTCTGCCAGCAGCGGGATATCCTCTTTCCGCTCCCGCAGCGGCGGCATGGAAAAAGAGATCACATTTAACCGGTAAAAGAGATCCTCGCGGAATTTTTTTTCTTTAATGGCCTTTCCAAGATCGGCATGGGTTGCGGCGATCACCCTGAAATCGGCGGAAATGGGCTGGGTCCCCCCCACTTTGTAAAATAATTTATCCTCCAATACCTGGAGCAGATCAATCTGCATGCGCATGCTGATCTCACCGATCTCATCCAGAAAGAGGGTACCGCCGTTGGCCATCTCAAGGCGTCCTTTTCGGGTCTCTTTGGCATCGGTAAACGCCCCTTTCTGATAGCCGAACAATTCACTTTCCATGAGATGATTGGGAATCGCCCCGCAGTTCACGCCGACAAAAGGGCCTTCGCAGACCGGGCTGTTGGTATGGATGGCTTTGGCGGCAAGCCCCTTTCCCGTGCCGGTTTCACCGGCAATGAGGACGGTGGTTTCCGTATCCCGGATGTCCTCAATCAGTTGAAAAATTTCCTGCATGGCAACCGACTGGCCGATCATACTTTCAAACCGGCTCCGCTCCTCCACCTCCTGTTTTAAAAACTGGTTTTCACTCTTTTGTGCCTGATGTTCCACCACTTTTTGAATCAATACACCCAGTTCATCCGGGTCAAAGGGCTTTAACAGATAGTCAAACGCGTGGCACTTCATGGCCTTGACCGCTGAAGGAATGGAACCGAATGCAGTGATCATAATCACATCCGTGTCCGGATAGTGCTCTTTTACATGTTCCAGCACCTCCATACCGCTCATCCCTCCCAGTTGGATATCTAAAAGCAGGATGTCAAAACGTTCGGCCTTTAAAATGGATAGCGCCTCTTCCCCGTTGGCTGCCTTGCCCACAAAGTAGCCGTCTCTTTCCAGCCATCCGGCAAGGGATTCTCTGATCACCAATTCATCATCAATCACCAGGATTTTGGTTTGTTCCATGCAAGTTCAACTCCTGTGAATAGATTTACAAATTTTTACGATTACCCTGAAACTATATAAATGTTGAATACTTGTGTCAAACAAAGTTTAATGGATAACGGACCTCCCGGTATAAAGGCTGCATAAAATTTTGTAAAAAACAACACAGGACGCAGTCCTTGTTTTCGTTAATATTATAAGTGATCAAAAAATATGCCGGTTCTACACGCATTTGACCCGGGTTAATGGTTGACTGTAACAAATCAATTATCGTATGATCCCTAAAATTCTATCCATATAAAAAGGAGTTAAACATGAAAAGTAAGGTATCTGCACCCCTGTTTTTAATGCTGCTTGTCTGTCTGCTCGGTTTTACGGCACCGGTCTCGGCTGAGAAACTGAAGGCTGGCTTTATATATATCGGCCCGGTGGGCGATTACGGCTGGTCCCATGCCCACGATATGGGGCGGAAATATGCGGAAAAAAAATATCCCTGGCTTGAAACGGTCTTTGTTGAATCCGTGGCAGAATCAGACAGTGCCAGAATCATAGACCGCCTCATCCAGCAACAGAAATGCGACGTGGTATTTACCACCAGTTTCGGTTACATGGAAGATACCATTGCCGCGGGTAAGCGGTATCCGGATAAATTATTCATGCACTGTTCCGGGTTTAAACGATCGGAAAATGTGGGCACTTATTTTGGTGATCTTTACCAGATGTATTTTCTGAACGGAATCATGGCCGGGGCGTTAACAAAAACAAATAAAATCGGATACGTCGCTGCCTTTCCCATCCCCGAACTGGTTCGCCATATCAATGCTTACGCACTGGGCGTTAAAGTCGCCAACCCGGATGCCAACGTCCATGTGAAATGGATCTATGCCTGGTATGGTCCGGATAAAGCTAGGGAGGCGGCCGAAGCCTTAATTGCGGAGGGATGCGATGCACTGGCCTTTACCGAAGACACCCCGGCCGTGATTGAAGTGGGTCAGTCCCATACGGAAAAAGGAAAACAGATTTATACGTTCAGCCATTATTCGGCCATGCAGCACTATGGCGTGGACTCGGTTGTATCCGGCCAGCTCATGGACTGGGGCGGCATGTATGCAAAGATCCTGGGCGATATCCGGAACAATACCTGGACCAATGAAGATATCTGGTGGCTGGCCAAAGAGAAAGCAGCGATTCTGGGCGGCAATGATACGGATATCATCAACCCCAAATTCGTTGCCCCGCTCAAAGCGGCCATGATCGATTCCAAAGAACTGGGAAAGATTTCCGCCTATGACCTGGTGGTCAAACGGTATGAACAGATGAAAAAAGGGGTGGAGTATTTTGAACCCTTCACCGGCCCCATATACGACAACAAAGGCAACCTGAAAATTAAAACAGGTCAAAAGGCCTCTAAGGAAGATTTGTTGTCCATTATGTATTATGTGGATAATGTAGTCGGCGATATACCGAACTAAATCAGCCGATTAAAAAGCCGGGACCCCATTCCCGGCTTTTTAATTAAACTGCATCCCACCTCTGGGGATACATATGACGAAAAAAATACAACGCCTTGAAATGGCGGAGATCTGCAAATCCTTTCACGGCATTCCTGCCAACCAGGATATTACTTTTGAAATCAATTCCGGTGAAATTTTAGGGTTACTCGGTGAAAACGGGGCCGGTAAAACCACGCTGATGAATATTCTGTACGGGCTTTACCAACCCGATTCCGGCCGGATTAAAATTAACGGGACCCCCGTCCGGATCAACAACCCGGTTGAATCCATCAAATATGGTATCGGCATGGTACACCAGCATTTTATGCTGATACAGAACCACTCGGTCATTGAAAATATTGCCCTGGGGTATCGAAAAACCCCGTTCTTTTTCCCCATGGCCAGCATCCGTAAAAAAATCGAAACCTTTTCCCGAAAGTTTGATTTCAGCATTGATCCGGATAAAAAGATCTGGCAACTCTCCGCCGGTGAACAGCAGCGGGTCGAAATCATCAAAGCACTGCTCAACGGCGCCGATCTCCTCATCCTGGACGAACCCACCTCGGTTCTCACCCCCCAGGAAATTCAAGAGCTGATCGTCATATTGAAAGAGATGAAATCCGAGGGCCACATGATCATCTTTATCTCTCACAAACTCAATGAAATCATGGAGATCTGCGACCGGGTCCTGGTTCTCCAAAAAGGAAAAATTGCCGGCAGTGCCGAGACAAGAAATACGGACAAGGCCGGGCTGGCCCGGATGATGGTGGGCAGAGACGTGGTTTTTAACATTCACAAAGAAAAGCTGGAACAGGGCAACGAGGTCTTAAGCGTATCGCATCTCAACGTATACGGAGACAAGGGACGGCCGGTTGTAAAAGACATCTCTTTCACCCTTTACGAAAACGAGATCTTCGGCATTGCAGGGGTATCCGGGAACGGCCAGCGGGAACTGGCCGAAGCCATCACCGGTATCCGGTCCGTCTCATCGGGCCGTGTCCGGGTGCAGGGCAAAGATATCGCCAACGCATCGCCGCGCCACATTTACGACAGCGGTATTTCCCACGTACCGGAAGAGCGGATCCGGTTCGGCATTGCACCGGGTCTTTTTCTTTACGATAACGCCATTTTAAAACAACATCACCTTAAAAAGTTCTCCAAAAAATATTTTTTAAAATACAACCAGATCAAAGAGCATACCAGAATCCTGGTGGATGATTTTAAAGTCAAAACCCATTCGATCCACAACCAGGTCAGAAACCTGTCCGGCGGAAATATTCAAAAACTGATCCTGGGCCGGGAAATCAGTGAACAACCGCAATTGCTTGTGGCCTCTCATCCCACTTACGGGCTGGATGTCGGTGCCACCCAGTTTTTAAGGGAACACCTGTTAAAACTGCGAAAACAGGGTTCTGCGGTTCTTCTCTTCTCAGAGGACCTGGAGGAGATCTTTGAACTCTGTGACCGGGTGGCGGTTATGTTTGACGGCCGTTTCATGGCGGTGCTGGATGCGGACGACCCCCGGTTATGCGAGATCGGTCTGATGATGGCCGGTTCAAAACAGATCGAACCAAACGAACGGGTTATCGAGCCGGCAGAGAGCGATTGGCAGATATGATTAAGATAAAAACAACGGACCGGTACAATATCACCCCTTTACGTTCATTGATAACCAATCTCCTCTCCCTGTCCGCAGGTTTGATGGTCATCAGCCTGATCTTTCTCTTTGTCGGTGTCAATCCGGTCTACGCCATAAAAGAGATATTTTCCGGGTCATTCGGCTCTGCTTACGGGTTCAAAGAGACCTTGACCAAAGCCATACCGCTTATCCTCATCGGTACCGGGCTGACCCTTGCATTCAGGGCAAAATTCTGGAACATCGGTGCAGAGGGGCAGCTGCTTATGGGGGCTGCACTCGCCGCCTGGACCGGATTGACCTTTGGTGAAGCCCTGCCTTCTTTTATCATTATCCCCATGATGTTTATTGCCGGCTTTATCGGCGGAGGGCTGTGGGGCATCATTCCGGCCATCCTGAAAATCAGGTATTCCATCAACGAGGTGATTTCAACCCTGATGCTCAACTATATCTGTGCTGAAATCCTTACCATGCTGATC
>JANQML010000356.1 GCA_028280105.1 Desulfobacula sp.
GGTCGGATTCCGCATCGATTTCCGTATAGGGGACCCACCCGTCTTTTCTGCCCAGGACGATTTTGGCCTTGGGTGCGCATTGGGCTTTTTCCAGGGCATCGTCCACCAGATCGGTCAACCCTTCAAAGGCCACGATGACATCGGGTTTATAGGCTTCAAACCGGAACCGGATTTCCCTTTCCGTCATGGTGGTGGCGGTGGGAACGGCCACAAGACCGCCTTTGATACCGGCAAATGTGGCAAACCAGGTTTCAGGGACAATGGGGGTCAGCATATAGAGGTTGTCTCCTTTTTCCACCCCTTGTTTGCGCAGATAATTCAGCAATTTGTTGCCGTTGGCAGCCAGCTCTTTATAGGTATACTGCCGCTCGGCATCGGTTTCCAGGTCTGTCCAGATCAAAGCGGGCTGGTCACCGCGCTCCTTTACCTGGATGCCTTCAAACACTTCAGCCGCCCAGTTGAACGTGTCCGGCAGTGCAGATTTATTCAGCCTGTTGAAAAATTGCTGCGCCTCGATTTCACGCGCTGCCATATCCTGAATTTCATTGATTGCCATTGCTTCTCTGTAAATCTTTTCCAACGACATTTGCTTCCTCCGATTAAGGGGTTGATAGAGTTTTTTTACTACAGGCTGAGCAGGCTAACGGTGCTGCCGGATTCGGTTGAATTCCGTCCGATCAGTTCCAGATACCGTATCTTTGAGCCACCCTATGCCTAATGTATAAGGCTGGAAATTTTCTACAATCGGCTGAAATCCGATTTTGTCTGTAGGTGCGTTTGTAAGTGCTTGTGGTTGAAACCCTCCCTGCTTGTAGGTGCTTGGCCCTACCCCCCTGCCGTTGAATATCGTTGGAACGGCATTTGAACCAAAGCCCGGATATACCGAAAACCGTTTTTGATTCAATGGGTTGCCCGGTCTTATTTTGATGGTTATTATATTCTTTATAACTCAACTAAGTTTCACCAATTAAACTAATTATTGCACGGGATTGTAACAATTGTTTCCTTTGTTTTATAAACATGCCAACGGTTGCACTGATTTTATGCAGATGTTAAGCTGTTTTAGGTTAATATTTTTTGTCTTGTCATGAATCCCTAAAGTTGAGTGGTTGAATATTTGTTGTGAAGTGCCGGAACAATACTTGGGCAATGGACGATCATCGGAATTGTTCGTTCTCCGGTGTGATGGATTTTGTAGGAGAACTGAAGAAATATAATAAACAGATGCATTTTCGATAAAAATGTGATATTTTTTTCACAATTTCGTATTTTTTTAGACGAAATGAAAAAAAGGGGTAATCGGAATTAAGGATTTGACATGGGAAAACCTCACATTGTCATAATGATGGACAGCCAGCCACAAAGGGAAGTGGTAAAAAAAATATTGGTGCCGGTTAATGCCGATTTTCTGGAATTATCCGACCGGAAAAACTGTGCAGCTGCCCTGGGTAGTTACCGGCCTGATCTGATAATTGCCAAAATTACAGCGGCCTCTCCGGATAAAAACAACTGGTGTGAACTGATCAAGCCGGATTCCCCCCTGGAAAATCTGCCCGTGATTCTCATGGGCCATGGTGAAGAGGCTGAAGATATTGCCCGAAAGACAGCCCGGGGCGGGGTTGTTTATATTGACACGGGAAAGGCTAAGGATAAACTGATTCAAGTGGTACGAGATATCCTTGAAGAACCTGCACCTCCCAAAACCGGCAGCCTGATTTTGGTGGTGGATGATTCAAGCTCTATCCGGATGCTGCTTAAGGACGAGTTGTCCGGTGCCGGGTACAGGGTTCTGCTGGCTGAGAACGGCAGGCAGGCCATTGATATTCTCCGCAACACGCAACCGGATATTATTTTATCCGATGTCTATATGCCTGAAATGAACGGTATTGAGCTGTGCAGAACATTGCACGGAGACCCTCGTTATACCGGTATCCCTTTTGTAGTAATGAGCACGGAAAATGATGCGGAAAATATGAAGCAGATGATGCAGTTCGGCGCGGCTGCATTTATTATCAAGCCTTTCAATCTTGAACAATTGATGATGACCCTGAACAAGATCTGCTCCTATGAATTTCTTCTTCTTATAAAAGAGAATGAACGCCTTGAAGGCGAGCAAAAACTGCTGCTTGCGGGAATTACCAGCCTGGTAAGGGCCTTGGAAGCCCGGGACCAATACACACGCGGTCATTCCGAGCGGGTATCGGACATCCTGGTGAAACTGGTACGGCATATGGGGGGCAGCCGGTTTGATGTCGAGCGTGCCCGGATCGCCGGACAACTTCATGATATCGGTAAAATCGGAATCCGGGATGATGTTCTTTTGAAACCCGGCAGCTTGGATAAAGAAGAGTTTAACCACATCAAACAGCATCCGTTGATCGGATCCGAGATTATACAGACCATACCCAGTATTGCGGATATTCTTCCGGTGGTCATGTTTCATCATGAACGGGTGGACGGGAAAGGATATCCGGAGGGGCGCAGCGGGTCAGATATTCCGGTCTGGGCGAGACTGACAGCCGTGGCCGATACATATGATGCACTGACCAGCGACAGGCCTTATCGAAAGGGCATGGCCCACGAAAAAGCTGTCGATATCATCAAAGAGATTACAGGCACCCAGCTTTGTCCTGAAAGTGTGGACATGTTTCTAGAGGTAGCCGTAAAACCGGATGTTGCAACACAGGGTAAGTAATACCATTGATTGAAAAAAGAACCGTTCGAAAGGAATTAAAAGAATCAATATTGGCTTCCAGCATGGATATTCGATTATGAAAGGTCTGTCTGAAATGTTTTTTACAATTTGACACAGAGTAGATTGACAGGTATAGTTTTCAGATAAATTACTATCAATAAGCATAAAATTTTTCATATGTGTGCGCTCCAAAAGCCCTATAATTTAATTGTCATTACAGAAAATTTATCCGTTTCAGAAAAAAGGATCGAAACGCCGTGCAGGTTATACGAATACACGGACAAAAAAGATTAACCCGTTAAAAAAGTCAAACCATTTATGAAAAAACCGGATAAGGCTGAACAAAACAGCGTGAAAGAGATTCATCCGAAACTGGATGATCTTTCAGGCAGTATTATCAAAAGCATTGCCGATACGGAATCCCCGTTTCTTGAATTGGGGCAGTCCCTGCAGGAGATCCATTCGGAGTCCGATGATCTGATTAAAAAAATCACAGTCACTGCAGAACGGTTTAATGCGGCGTCGGAACAAAGTATTGTCCAGGTGATTGAACGGTCAATCAAGGCCGTCCTTTCGGAATTGTCGGGTTATCCCGAAAAAATACGCTCAAAATTAGGGCATATCAGTGAAAGCGGGCAGTATCTTAAAGACCTGGGCAAATTGTGTACACGGTTCAATAATGCGTCCCGGTTTCTGAATGTCGTCGGATTGAATTTCGGTATCGAAGGCTGCCGTTCCAAGGAGGCAACGGACCTGTTTGACGGATTTGCCGAAGAGATCAAAGATCTGGCATTAAACATAAATGAACTGGCGGAAAAGATGCATGTGGATACGATCCGGGCATTGTCAGGGCAGAAGCCGGGTCTTTCCGGCATCAACGGTAAAATCGAAGAGATAGAGAACCTGACCGGTGAGGCCCGGGATGCGGTTCTGAAAACCATGGAAAATATTCAAAGGCTTGCCGATATGTCGTGCCACACCCTGGAAAAGGCCCAGCATACGGCACAGGCGATCCGTGAAATGGTGGGCGAAATCGTCATGGCCATTCAATTCCATGATATCGCCAGACAGCAACTGGAACATGTTACACAGGCGTTTGAGGATGTGTCGCAATGGTTGAAAGAGAACACGGAGTCCGGCACATCTGCACAGAAAAAAAATGCCGTAAAAATACCTGCGCAGATTGTTTCGATTCTGAAAGTTCAATATGAACAGTTGATCCACGTGACAAAAGAGATCAACCGGGCATATGAAAAGATTATGGCTTCGTTTGTAAATATAAACAAAGAGGTGAATGATTTAAAGCACCTTTTAAGTGAATCCCGTTCCCAGGATCAGACGCTCAGTCTTGAAACGGAATTCGAGACGATCACCGACCGGATGGAAAATTTAAAACAGATCCAGGATCAGGGCCGGAACCTGAGTAATGAGATGGGAAAAACCATTCAGGAATCCTCCGATGTGGTGGCGACGCTTTCACAATATGCCGGGCAGATAAACACGATAAATACCGGGCTCAAATACAAGGCACTGAATGCCATCATCATGACCGCCAAACTGGGGGAAAAAGGGTATACCCTGGAGATTCTTGCCCGGGAAGTCAGGAATATTTCAGTTGACTGCACGGGCCTGGTGAAAACTGCGCTGAATTACCTGACGTCCATCTCTGAAATTGCCGATCTTCTGGAAACCGGCGGGGGGGACAAAAATAACGGCCAATCCGCCCTGTCTTTTGAGGGCGTTCAGCTTGATACGGTGATACAGGAGATTTCAGACACACTTAATACCCAGAAACAAGAATCCGATCTTGTTGTCCAGGCAGCCTGCGATCTGGAAGAAAAAATAGAAACAACCGGAAACGGGCTCTTCTTTTTAAATACCTGGTTCGAACGGCTTACACGGAAGAGCGAGAGTTTGGATGAAATGATAGCCTTGCTCCAGCCGTTTGTGGACATGGATTGTGAAGATGATTCAGACCGTATTGAAAACCTTACCCGGCGGTATACAATGGAAAGCGAACGAATCATTCACAGCCGCATTTCCGGTGACCTTTCTGAATCTTCGGCAGAGGATAATGATTCTGAAACGGATGTGGCACAAGAATACCCGGATACGGAAACCGGTGAACCGGAAAGAGATAAAAAGAAAGAAGAGTTTGACGATAATATCGAGTTATTCTAGTGTTTATAAGGAGGGTTGATGATTGAAACAATTGATCAGGACGGCATCCCGGAGGTTATCCACAAGGGGCCTCTGACCGCGGTACAGATAGCGGATCTTAATAAGACGCTGGTTGAAAAATTCAAAAATAGTGGTGGGTTAAAACTTAAATTTTGCGACACGGATGAGTGTGATGCTTTGGGGATTCAACTGCTCTGTATTTTTAGCCAAACCGCAGCGGCTCAAAAGAAGACATTTTTATTAAAAGGGGATTTGGATTCTGTTTTTGATATGGCAGTGCGAACAGGTCTGACACCTGAAGATTATTTTTTATTGGATAAAAAGGAGAGTTGAGGATGTCCAAATTAATCATGACTGCCGACGATTCAGGCAGTGTTAGACAGATGGTGAGTTTTACCCTGAAGCAGGCGGGATATGAGATTGTTGAGGCTGTCGACGGAGAAGATGCGATTAATAAATTGTCCACCCATCAGATCCACATGCTGATCACGGATCTGAATATGCCCCGGCTTGACGGGATTGAGTTGATAAAAAAGGTTCGCGCCCAGGCATCGTATAAATTTATCCCTATCATTATGCTGACCACGGAATCTCAGCCCGAAATGAAGGCAAAAGGCAAAGAAGCCGGTGCCACAGGGTGGATTGTCAAACCGTTTAAACCTGAACAGCTTCTGGGAGTTGTTAAAAAAGTTCTTCGATAAGTCCGCGATGACGGACTCTTAAATTCATTAATCCGCATAAAATAAGGAAGCCTGTCATGTCTGAAGAAAACAAATTCAGTGAAGGATATCGTCAGGAAGCTCTGGAACTCCTCGTTCAGGTGGAAGAATCCATCCTTGATCTTGAAGAAAACCCGGAAGATTTTGAAGCGGTCAACCGGCTGTTCCGGGCCATGCACACGATAAAAGGGTCCGGGGCAATGTTCGGGTTTGACGATATCGCAGCATTTTCCCATCATGTTGAAAATGCAATGGACAAGGTTCGTGAAGGCTTGATACCGATTACCGGCGAGTTGATCAACCTGGTTCTTTCTTCAAGAGACCACATCAAGTCCATGCTGGTTTCCGGTGAGAGTCTCGGGCCTGAAGAACTGGAAAAGGGGGCAGCCATCATCTCAGATCTCGGGAAGCTGATTCCTGATGATCCGAAACCCGATCAGGACGAAACCGATCCGTCTTTCATCCCACCTCCGGAAGAGCCGGAATCAAAACAAATTAACACAAGCTATCGTATACGGTTCAAACCCGATGAGAACATATTTTCAACCGGCATGGACCCGGTGCTTCTTCTCGATGAACTGGCCGGTCTTGGTGACTGCCGGATTACGGCTCAGACGGATCATCTGCCCCTGCTGGATGATTTTGATCCCGAGCGTTTTTACCTGGCCTGGGATATAACATTAACCACATCCTCGGGTTTAAATGCCATAAAAGACGTATTCATATTTGTTGAAGATGACAGCGATATATCCATCTCGGTCATCCAGGAACATGCCGCTCCTGAACTGGAAGAACCGCCACCCAAATTAGGGGATATTCTGGTAGACAGAGGGGACATATCCAGGGAAGCGGTTGCAAATGCACTGGATAACCAGAAAAAAATCGGTGAAGTTCTGATTGAAAACGGGGTGATCTCAAAAGAGAAAATTAATTCAGCCCTCAAAGAACAGCAGGCACTGAAAACCGTTCAGAAAAGTACGGTGTCAAGCACGGTGAGAGTCCCCTCGGACCGTCTGGACAAATTGATCAATCTTGTGGGAGAACTCGTCATCACACAGGCAAGCCTGACCCAGGTGGCAACTGAAATCGATCACACAGGCCTGGCAGGTCCGGTGGAAGAGATTCAGCGACTGACCGGTGAACTGAGGGACAATGTTCTGAACATACGGATGATGCCCATTGGAACGACATTCAGTAAATTCAGACGGCTGGTCAGGGATCTCTCCTCTGAGCTTGGAAAGGAAATTAACCTGACCACAAGCGGAGCGGAAACCGAAATGGACAAAACCATATTGGAACGGCTGGATGATCCTTTGGTTCATTTGATCCGCAACAGCATTGACCATGGTATTGAAACCGCTGATGTCCGGGAGGAAAAAGGCAAACCGGCTGCCGGAAGCATTTTTCTTTCAGCCGCCCACCTGGGAACCGATGTGATGATTACCATTCAGGACGACGGTGCCGGATTGAATGTGGAAAGTATCCTGCAAAAGGCCATAAGCAAGGGGCTGGTAACCGAAAATGACGATCTGTCTGAACAGGAGATTTTTCAATTGATTTTTGCCCCTGGTTTTTCAACTGCCCAGTCGGTGACCAGTGTCTCCGGCCGGGGAGTCGGCATGGATGTGGTTAAAAGAACCATCGATACGCTGCGCGGGACCATTGAAGTGGACAGCCGGACCGGAAAAGGCACCTCCATTACCTTAAAGTTACCATTGACCCTGGCGATTATCAATGGGCTTTTAGTGACCATTGGTGATGACTTTTTTGTATTGCCGCTGATGAGTGTGCATGAATGTGTTGAAATGGACATGGCGGAAAAGGAAAAAGCAAGGGGGCGCAATATTCTCAATGTCCGGGGAGAGATTGTACCCTACATCCGGTTGAGAGATCATTTTGGTATTAACGGAAACCACTCGGATCTTGAACATATGGTCATCGCAGATGTCCATTCAAAGCGAATCGGGTTTGTGGTGGATCATGTCATCGGCGGGCATCAGACAGTGATTAAGACACTGGGACCGATTTTCAGGAATATCAATGACATTTCAGGTGCGACAATACTCGGAGACGGGACCGTAGCACTGATTCTGGATACAAATGTACTTTTAGAGAAAGTGGACAAAAGTGTTAATTGTTAGTTGCTCGGTCTTTTGAGAAACCATCCCGTCACAAAGAGTTACATATTTGATAAGGAGGAAAAATGAGTGTTCCCGGTATCACCCAAACCAGTCAATATCTGACCTTTATCCTGGACCAGGAAATCTATGCCATGGACATAAACCAGGTCCGCGAGGTCCTTGATTTTACGAAAATTACCAAGGTTCCGCGTATGCCGGATTTTATAAAGGGAGTAATTAATCTTCGCGGCGGCGTGGTTCCTGTGGTGGATTTAAGACTTAAATTCGGCATGGCACAGGTGGAACGAACCGTGGATACCTGTATTATTATCATTGAAATCAATATTCAGGAAACCTTGACACTGCTCGGAATCATGGCCGATTCAGTCCAGGAAGTCATGAGTATGGAGCCGGACCAGATAGAACCGGCACCCAAGATCGGAACCCGGCTGAAGACGGAGTTTATTAAAGGTATGGGCAAAAAAAATGATGAGTTTATCATCATCCTGGACAGTGACAAGGTCTTTTCCGCTGATGAACTGACCATTGTCCAGGAGGTTGAAGATGCCATCGGGCCGGTTCAGGAATAAAAGGCCTTAATAAATTTCGGACCTCACAGTCCAGTACAAACATAACGGTTTAAAGTACGAAAAACAGGGAAGGAAGACAGATGAAATTTGCAGATATCAAAATAGGGAAAAAGCTGATGGGAAGCTTTTCACTGGTTGTCTTTATCTTTATCGTCGTAATCGTCTATTCGATTTTTGAAATAAATGCCTTGGGAAGGATTCAGGACGATGAAGCCCGGAAGGCCGGAGATGCGGTAACCCTTCATGAAGTCAAAATACGCGTCGGGGATATATACGGTATTATGGCGGATGCGGTGATCAACCGGGATTTAAAGACCATCCACAAAGATTTTACAGCTGCAAAGATTCAGGCTGAAAAGGATATCCTGCTTGTGGCCAGCCTGGTGGATACGGATGCTGAGAAGGCATGGGCAGAAGAATTTGAAACGCTTTTAAAGGTATATTTGGAGAAATTTGAAACCCAGACCTTCCCCATTCTGGACAAAGAAGAGTCTGTGGAGATCCGCCTTAAGGACGTGCTTGAAATCAAACAGATCGCCATACGGGTGGAAGAGGTCTATTCAGTCATGGGCGATGCCGTCATTAACCGGGACCTGGAAAAGGCTGCACAAGATTTCAAAGAGATAAAAGCAGGTGCCTTAAAAGACGTGGAAAGAGTCCGGCAGCTGGTTGATACAGATGCTGAAAGGGCCGCAGCAGAGATGTTCATTCAAAAATATACCCGTTATCTGGACCTGTTTGAGACCCGGATGATTCCGGTATTAAGCACAGATGGACAGAATATGGGTGAAATCCGCAGATTGAACGGTGTGATCGACGGACTCCGGGAAGAGACCCTGACTCAGCTGAACAGCATCAACACATCATTGGAAAACGAGATGGCGAGTGTCATTCAGGATGAACAGAAAATAAAAGCCCTGGACAGTGAAATCGATGAACTCAGATCAAACGTTATAAAAGTTCTGAGTCAGATCACGGAATCCCTGAAACAGAAGATGATTGAATCGGATGAACATTATAACCACGTGCAGGGCAATGTACAGACCATTTCCATCATCCTGGCGGTTATCGGGGTTTCTCTGGCTTTTTTGTTGAGTTGGCTCATCACAAAGGCCATCACCCGCCCACTGGTTAACGGCCTTAATGCCGCTGTCCAACTGTCAAAAGGCGATATGACGGTTGACATCGAAATTCCGGGTAAAGATGAGGTCGGGCATCTGATGCAGGCCCTTCAAACCATGGTGCACCGGATTAACGAAGTGTTAACCGATGTAAAATATGCTTCAGATAATGTGGCATCCGGAAGTATTGAACTGAGCTCAACCGCTGAGGAATTGTCCCAGGGTTCATCGGAACAGGCGGCATCCGGTGAAGAGGCGGCATCATCCATGGAGCAGATGTCCGCCAATATCCGTCAGAATGCCGATAATGCCCAGCAGACAGAGAATATTTCCACCGAAGCTGCCGAAGCTGCCGAAGGAGGTGGGGAGGCGGTTGAAAAGACCGTGGTTGCGATGAAACAGATTGCAGAAAAGATATCCATAATTGAGGAGATCGCCCGGCAGACCAACATGCTGGCCTTGAACGCCGCCATTGAGGCGGCCCGGGCCGGAGAACACGGCAAAGGGTTTGCCGTGGTGGCAGATGCCGTACGAAAGCTGGCTGAAAGGAGTCAAACCGCTGCCGGAGAGATCAGCAAGCTCTCTTCCACCAGTGTGGATATTGCGGAGAATGCCGGTAAGATGCTTTCCAAAATTGTGCCGGATATCCGTAAAACAGCAGAACTGGTACAGGAGATAAATGCCTCTTCCGCAGAACAGAACTCAGGCGCGGAACAGATCAACCTGGCGCTTCAGCAGCTGGACCAGGTGATTCAGCAGAACGCGTCTGCAGCGGAAGAGATGTCTTCCACGGCCGAAGAATTATCCTCCCAGGCAGAGCAGTTAAAGGACACCATCTCGTTTTTCACAATCAGGGAGGAAGAAAGCCATTCCGGTGATCGTCACAAAAAAGAGAAAAAACCGGTTGCCCGGGATGAAGAACCCGGCACCGTAAAAAGAACAACCGGTTTAGAGCCCAAAACCGCACCCAGGGGAATTGAATTTGATTTAAGTGACAATGGGGAGGAAGATTTGGACCGGGATTTTGAAAAATACTAGAAATAAGTGATGATCATACCCATGGCTGAGGCGTTTTTCTTAACAAATACCAATTTTCACATGCCGGACAGGACCTTTAAAAAGCTGGGGAACTTTATTCACTCCACGCTGGGTATCAAGATGCCGGCCTCAAAAAAGCAGATGGTGGAATCCCGCCTGCGAAAACGGTTGATTGAGCTGAAGATGAAATCATACAACGAATACTGCGACTATCTTTTCAGCCCGGATGGGATCGAAGAAGAACTGCCCGAATTCATCAACCAGATCACAACTAATAAAACAGATTTTTTCAGGGAACCGGCGCATTTTGATTACCTTGAAAACCACGCCCTTCCCAAACTCGTGAAAGGCCTGCCGCCAGGCAGGCCCAGGATGATAAAAATCTGGTGCACCGCCTGCTCAAGAGGCCATGAACCTTACACCCTGGCTATGGTGGTCAATGAGTTTGCAGCCAAAAATCCACGGTTGACCCTGAATTTCTCTATCCTGGGAACCGATATTTCTCCCCGGGTACTCAAGGCCTCCCGAAAAGCGGTATATCCGCATGAAGAGATTCTTCCCGTGCCGCTTGCGTTACGGAAAAAATATCTTTTAAGAAGTAAAAATAAAAAAGACGATCTGGTGCGGATCATTCCCAGGCTGAGAAAAATGGTAACCGTCAGGCAGATGAACCTGATTGAAAAGACTCTGGATATCAAACCGGGTATTGATATTGTTTTCTGCCGGAATGTAATGATATATTTTGATAAAAAAACCCAGGATGAACTGCTGGTAAAAATCTGTAGCAAACTTCGAAGCAACGGATATCTTTTTATGGGGCATTCGGAGGTGATTCAGAGCCAGAACTATCCCCTTATCCCGGTGGCCCCGACAGTCTATATAAAAAAAAATGATACGATTATAGGTCAAAGGGTGATGAATGAATAAGAAAATCAGCGTGTTGATAGTTGATGATTCAGCATTGGTCCGTGATGCGTTGTCGGAAATCATATCGTCAGATCCTGATATCGAAGTGATGGCAACAGCTTCTGACCCTTTTATTGCAGCGGCTAAAATGAAAACCCGCGTTCCGGATGTGATTACGCTGGATGTAGAGATGCCGCGTATGGACGGGATTACATTTTTGCGGAAAATCATGACCCAGCATCCCCTGCCGGTGGTTATCTGTTCGACTCTGGCAGGGCCGGGTACTAAAACAGCGATGAAAGCACTTGAATACGGGGCTGTTGAAATCATCCAGAAACCCAGCCTGGGGACCCGCCGGTTTATTGAGGAGTCCAGGATACGAATCACGGACAGTATCAAAGCTGCGGCACTTTCAAAGCCCAGAAAGGGCGTACCATATCGAAAGGTTTCACCCAAACTGACGGCAGATGCGATTCTTAAAAAGCCCAGCTCCAACCGGGCCATGCTTGAGACAACGGATAGAGTCGTCGCCGTCGGGGCTTCAACAGGCGGTACCGAAGCCCTTAGAATCCTTTTTGAAAGCCTTCCCCTTGATTCTCCCGGTTTGGTTGTTGTCCAGCATATGCCGGAAAATTTTACCAAGGCATTTGCCAAACGACTGAATGGATTGTGCCGGGTAAATATAAAAGAGGCCCGAAATAACGATACCGTTTTACCCGGGCAGGTTCTTATTGCGCCCGGAAATGAACATATGCTCCTCAAAAGGAGCGGTGCCCGGTATTATGTCGAAATCCGATCCGGTCCGCTGGTTTCAAGACACCGGCCATCCGTGGATGTGCTGTTCCGTTCAGCAGCCCGGTATGCGGGAAAAAACGGCGTGGGAGTGATCATGACCGGTATGGGAGATGATGGTGCCCGGGGGATGCTTGAAATGAAAGAGGCCGGATCATATACCATCGCCCAGGATGAACAATCCAGTGTTGTATTTGGAATGCCCAAAGAAGCCATTAGAAAAAATGCCGTTAAAAAAGTGCTGCCGCTTGAGTTAATTGCAAGAGAGGTTCTTCAGCATAAACACACAGCATAAGAAAAGGAGAATCATGAAACAATTCAGAGTATTATCCGTATTAGTGTTAATTTTCTTCACCATTTGTTGTCTGCCGGTAATGGCACCTGCCTCTGTTTCATCTGATGACCCGGTTAACTCGGTCAGCGGGGAAGCGGACCTTTACACCGGGGCTGATTCGATCCTCCTGGCCCAGGAAGGAGTCAAAAATCAAAGTGCCCTTGCATATGAAAAAAAGGAAAGCCGGCAGCAGCCACATGATCAACCAAGTGCAATGGAAAATCGGTCGACCCTGGAAATTCAAGAGAGAACGTTCATATCCAGATATTGGGGATGGCTGGTTATCAGCGGAATACTGCTTATAGTAATGGTGATGTTGTTGTTTAAAGGATCCGATATTCTAAAACGGATCAGCATGAGAAGTCAGGTGATTGCAACGGTCACCACTTTACTCATTTTAATGCTTATTGCTTCAGGTTTTTCCATTGTTAAAAATATCAACATTGGCAAAGAGCTTGATGAAATAGCAAAAGAAGATCTGCCCCTGACCCGGATTATCACCGAGATCACCGTGAATCAGCTGGAACAGGCAATATGGTTTGAAAGAATGTTCCGGTACGGTGAAATGCTTGAGCGTTATCCCGGAGTGATCACCAACATGGAACATGCCAGGGAAAAATTAGTGGCGCATTCCAAAATTGTGAATATAAGGATTGAAGAGGGGATTAACATTGCCGGCAGAGGGATCATTGCCGCACATACGGTGGAATCAAAAAATGAATTTGAAAAAATCCGTGTTCATCTAAAAGAGATTAAGATCAAGCATTCAGAATATGACAAAGCCGTTTTCAGACTGGCGGCACTGCTGAAAGCCGGGCAGATCGAAAAAGCTGAGAAGCTTTCCGGGGAGGTTGAGAACCGGGAAGAATCTCTGAATAATGAATTGAAATCGTTTTTGATATCGGTTGAAGAATTTACACAGGTATCCATTAACGTGGCCAATGAAGAAGAACACGGTGCATTGACCGGTGTCATATTTCTTGCTGTTTTCGCCATTCTTCTGGGGGCATTGATCAGTATGCTGCTGTTGAAAAATATGCGCCAGATTGTCCATATGATTTACAGCAGCGCAGAAAATGTGGCTGCGGGAAGCCAGGAGATGAGTGCAACAGCCCAACAGATGGCTGAAGGGGCTTCGGAACAGGCTGCATCTGCTGAAGAAGCCTCGGCAGCCATGGAGCAGATGTCTGCCAATGTTATTCAGAATTCGGAAAATGCCCAGCAGACTCAAAATATTGCGGTCAAAGCAGCCGATGATGCCGTCAAAGGCGGAGAAGCCGTATTAAAAACAGTCGAAGCAATGAGACAGATTGCAGATAAAATCCAAATAATTGAGGAAATTGCCCGCCAGACCAATATGCTGGCATTGAATGCAGCCATTGAAGCAGCCCGTGCCGGGGAGCACGGAAAAGGCTTTGCCGTTGTTGCCGATGCCGTGCGAAAGCTTGCTGAGCGAAGCCAGACAGCAGCCAGTGAGATCAGTACGATTTCGTCATCCAGTGTTGAAATATCCGAACAGGCCGGAGAAATGCTGGAAAGAATTGTCCCGGATATCCGCAAGACATCCGATCTTGTGGAGGAGATAAATGCTTCTTCCAATGAGCAGAAAACCGGTGCTGAAGAAATCAACCTCTCCATGCAGCAGTTGGATCAGGTGATTCAAATCAATGCGGCATCGTCAGAGGAATTGTCATCCACCTCCGAAGAGCTGGCCTCACAGGCAGAAGTGCTGAAAAGTGCCATCAGCATGCTGGATAACATCACCGGAAAATCCTCAGGAACAGACTACATTTCAATCCACCGGATGCCGGAGAAAAAACAGGTTGCTGCCAGCCCGATGCTGGAGAAAAAACAGCCGCCCCAGCCATCTAAATTAACGCAGAATCAAACCGCACCATCCGGTGTTCATTTGAATATGAAAGAGGATTCTCTTGATGATGATTTTGAAAAATACTGATTTTTTCATATCACCCTGATATGGTAACGGAAAAATAAATCAGGTCAACAAACCCGCCGGACCATCTCTTTCTCTGAAAAGAGCCGGCGGGTATCTGTTTTCAACATCAGGATAATTATCGGTGTAGTTTCTTATGGGTGTAGTTTCTTATGGGTGTAGTTTCTTATGGGTGTAGTTTCTTATGGGTGTGGTTTTTTATGGGTGAAAATTCTGACCTCACCCGTTTGGGAGAACAGGTAAAGGGTTCTGCCGTAGTTTCCTCCGGTATCTTCTGCTGAAAGTTTGAGCTGATACTGATGAATCATCTTATGGGCAATTTCGATATTTTTTTCACCCACCGTTTTCATACGGTTGATGCTGTGAAGGACATTTGCTCCACCAAAAAGCTTGACCTCAATTTCACGGGGTACGATTTTCATGGATTTAAACTGCTCCAGCATGTAATGGGTTGATGACGTTACATATTTGAATATCGTCTTTGAGCGTTTAGTCGTTTTGCACGGAACCGGACAAACACCCCGGTTGTGCCTGGTATGGTGTTCCTCCGGCAGCTGGGCATGGGAGATACCGGATATGCCGAGCCGGTTACAATGAAAAATCATGGATATGCAGGAACCCAATACTGTTTTTATGGTTGCCGGTGACGTTGCAATATAGAGTTCGCCGGGTTTTAAGTGAATATCTGATTTTAATTTTGTTTTCAACGTTACAAACCGTATTGTATATTTAAGATAGATTCAGTCGGGTGGATTTAATATGCCGGTCCGATGAAAATAATAAAAACGATCTTTATCCAGGGCTTCTCTGGCACCTTTGGCAAGGATAAAAAAGATATTTTAAATTATATAATCCATCCCGGCAAAGTGGTATAGGGGATTTTAATTGAAGAACGGATGAAAAGTCAAGTATACCTTGCAGGAGAGCCGATGATGACGATCAAGGCAGCGCAATATCTTTTCATGGTGACAGCAGGCCATGTCCGCACAGCAGCTACTGAAATTTTTTAATTGGAAGAATACCACCTAAAAACTGAACCGAAAAATCAAAAATAACTCTTATTTTATCCCTGTTTATTAGTCATAATTTAAACCATATTATGCTATAATAAAAATCAATATATTGATTTTATAAATTTAGTAATATAAAAATATTTTTAAATTATTAGTCACTATGTGAACCAATAAATGAATAAAAACTAGATTATGCCATTATCAGTCAAAGAATGTTTGCAACGGGGACCTTCAGCATCCAAAGAGATTCAGTTCGCAACCGGGCTGAGCCAGAGTTCTGTTGCACGCAGACTCAGGCGGATGGGCGACACTGTTGTGCCGATCAAGGCAGGCAGATCCGTCAGATATGCCTTAGCCTGCAATGCATTTGGTGTTAATGATAAAATACCGTTGGGCATGGTGGACCGCCTCGGCAAAGTCAAAGTGGTAGCATACCTTCGCCCATTAAGCCATGGGGGTTACTTCCTGGAACCCGTGGCAAAGGTTTCTCCCCTGCTGCTTGGTGAGAAGGAGAACGGATTATATGACGGTCTGCCATATTTTCTTTATGACCTCAGACCCCAAGGCTTTTTAGGCAGACAGATCTCACGCAAAATGGCAACGCGGCTCAAAGGGTTTCCCCCTGATCCAAGGCAGTGGTCAAATTCCCACATCGGGAAATATCTGATATCCAACGGCGATGATCTGCCCGGGAATTATATCTTGGGAGAACAGTCCATCCTGCGTCTGTCCCGCCGGCCTAACGGCGTTACCGGAGAACGATATCCAAAGTTGGCAGAAGATGTCATGAAAGGTGAAGTTCCGGATTCATCAGCCGGTGGAGAACAGCCGAAATTTACCGCATTCAGCAGCCTTTACGAATCCCATGTCATTGTTAAGTTTTCTCCCGGGGATGACACAAAAATCGCAAGAAGATGGCGTGATATTTTGATGACCGAGTACCATGCCGCGCAAATCATCGATAAAAGAATATGTCCTGCTGCCGTGACCGGACTCCTCGAAGCGGAAGGGCGCCTCTTTCTCGAAACACAGAGATTTGACCGTTTGGGTGTCTCCGGCAGATCCTCAATGATTTCACTACAGGCAATTGACGACGAATTTACCGGCATTGGCCATAACTGGGCACACGTGATGAGTGCATTGAAAGACCAGGGCCGGGTGCATGAACAGGATGCCCATATTGCCGGGCAACTATGGTATTTCGGCCACCTGATTCATAATACCGATATGCATTTGGGCAACCTCAGCTTATCCATAGACGGGGATATTTTTAAGCTGTTGCCCTGTTATGATATGTGTTCCATGGGTTTTGCTCCGAACAGCGGGGGTGAGGTCCGGCCATTTTATTTTGATGTTTCGGAAATTCCGGATCCAGAGCTTGATAAAGATATCATCCATCGTTTGCGGCAACTGGCATATACCTTCTGGGAAAATGTCGCAGGAGATGATCGTATCTCAAATGACTTCAGATCATTTTTGAGCCAGGGCAATCCCGTGGCCTCCCTTCTTGAAAACTAATATTGAAGATTGATAAAACGATAATTTGAATCTACTCTGATATTTAAAATAAACGATTTGTGAGGAGAACATAAATGCAGTTGATTGTACCAAACAGATTCCACGCAGAAGCGTATGTTACGTTCAAACAAAAATTAGCAAAAGAAGCGGATTACATCCCTTTTGAGCAGGAAACGCCAGAAGAAGCGTTAGAAAAAGCAAAGGTGACATTTGATAAAGAAAATGATCCCTTTAGGCACATTGTCCTAGCCGAAACAGGTGACCGGATTGTCGGATATACCGATGTGACGCGCCCGCCCATGGAAGAGATTTCACATCGTGCTTTTTTAGAGCTGGGAGTATTGCAGGCACATGGCGGCAAGGGTATTGGCACGGCATTGATGGATAAGGCCGAAAGCTGGGCCAAAGAGGTCGGATGTAAAACTGTAGGTTTTTACGTGGTAGTACCCAATGTGACAGCTACAATAATGTACTTAAAACGCGGCTATCGGTTTGAGGGACTTAGGCGTGGCGCTTATTACAAAAATGGCAACTACCATGATGAGTACATCATGGCAAAAACGCTTTAACTGTATAAAAAAAGAAGGAAAGATAAATGATGCCATCATTGAATACATGCTTTTATTGCACCGCAGTGGTTTTAAAGTATACATTGGGAGAATTTTAAGCCTTTGGCAACCTGGCCGGTACATTATTTTTTGCCTGCTTCGAGAGGAAATCCAACCCTATAATCCCCTTTTTGAGGGGAAAAACAGCAATATAGCCCCTAAAAACACCATATTTTGGCAGCAAGATGCCTATGAACAAAGGATATAGCTTGGACTGGTCCTTTAATGGGTGAACCGAGATGAATTTGTTTAAATCACCAAGGGCTCCATCTGATCTGATACCTTCAACAATTTCGAAAGGATATAAAGTCCATTTTTGACCCGTGTCCGGCTCGGTTCATGACTCAGGCTGATGCGAACCTCCTTTGTCCGACAAATTTCATCCGGGGAAAAAGTTTCGCCGGCAGTGAGTTGGACTCCCTTTTGACTCGCCCGGGCACAAAATGCAGAGGGAGACCATTGAACCGGCAGGGATAGCCAGATATGGAAGCCGTCGGGGTCGGACTTCAGGGTTGCATCAGCCAGGATGTCTCCGGCCATTGACTGTCGCTTATTGGCCTCAGTTCGCTGCGCCCTGGTGAGCAGATCTGCTGTGCCGTCGGTGATCCAGCGACAGGTGATTTCAGCCATTAACGGCGGTGGCATCCAACAACTCAGGGCAACCGCGCTGCGTAAACCCCGGGCGATGAGGTCAGGCGCTTTCAGAAATGCGGTTCGCAGACCGGGAGCCAGACACTTGGAAGTGCTGGAGATATAGATCGTTCTTTCCGGAACCAGTTCGGCTATGGGCAGCATGGGTGTGGATCGAAGCGGCCCGTATACGTCGTCTTCAATCAGGATCAAATTGTGCTGCAACACAATTTCGGCAATTTCTGCCCGTCGCTTTGTATCCAGGGTGATCGTCGTGGGAGTCTGAATGGTGGGTGTGATATAGAGCACCTTGGGTCTTTGTTTTTGACACACCTCGTTTAGCGCCTCCGGGCAGATTCCTTTATCATCCATGATAACAGTTGCCAATTGCAGGCCCAAGTGCCGTGCCATCAAGGATACCGGGGCATAAGTAAGTTCCTCTGTTAAAAGCAGATCCCCTGGGCGTGCAGTTGCCATCAGGGCGGATAGGATTCCATGCTGGGCTCCGCAGGTGAGGACCACATCGTCCCGGCTTGCCCGAATCCCGGTACGGGCCAACCATGAAACCCCGGCATCCAGTTGATGCCCATGGCTGTGGCCCACCTGATAATCTAAATACGCTTCCAAATCAGAACTTCGGCCAAGCTCTTTTAAGGTTTGGGATAATTGGTTGGCTCCGACTCCGGGAAAAGGCAGGTTTTTGGAAAAATCAATGGGTCCTTCAACGGGACGTTCCAGATTTCCCGGGGATGCCAGGGCAGATTCAGGCTGCACCATGCGTACAAATGTACCCCGACCGATCTGGCCCTGGAGCATTCCGCGTGCTACGCAATGAGCATAGGCCCTGCTCGTGGTGTGGGGTGAAATGTTCAGCTCGTAGGCAAGGATGCGGTGAGGCGGCAGACGGGTCCCCGGAGGCAGCGCTCCCGAGGCAATATCGTCGGTTATCGCTTCAATGATTCTTCGGTATTTAGGACCTGCCCGACTTTCAAGGTCAGGCTTCCAAATTGTCATCAGTGCAATATTCCCATTGACCTATAAAAATTCAATACAATATAAATAATACAGCATAGCAAAATGATCAACATCTTTTTAAGGAGTTACCCATGCATAGTTCCAGTCCGAAAACCGGCATAGCCCTCTCCTTTGCCTGTCTGGCAATCCTCGGGATTATGCCGGTGATTGCCAATAGCCGGCCGGCAGGGTCCAGTGCCCTCGGCTTTGCCTTTTTTCTCTCCCTGTGGCAATTGATTTTCTCTTTGCCTTTGTTTCTGTATGAACTATTTTCCGGGAAAAAAGGTATCTTCCGCGGATTTTTCAGAAGAAAAGACCTGGTGCGTGTCATAATCGTCAATTTTGCCACCGGCATGATGTTCGGTCTTGCCACCTGGTGCTATATCCTGGCCATGGAGCGGGCCGGTGTGATCAGTGCCTCAATTGCCATACAGGCTTATCCCCTGTTTGCCCTGGTCATGGAAATCCTTTTGCTTCAACGATGGAAAACTGTTTTGGAAATCGTCTTCACTTTGATTTTAGTTGTTGCTCTTTATTATTTGGGCACCGGCGGTACATGGCGTTTACAAGGAATATCGATTTGGTTTGTTGCCGCCCTTGCTGTTCCATTTTTGTGGAGCATTGCCCATGTCCTGATCAGACAGGAGCTGATGCATACGCCCATTACCCCATCCCAGGTCACATTTTTCAGGGTCGCTCTATCAACGCTCTTTTTGGGTGGTATTTTTCTAATGGAGGGCCCATCCGAATTAGGACCTCTGTTTCATCCGGAGATTCTCTGGCCCGCCATGGTGATGGGATTATTCTACTACACAGAACTGCTGCTATGGTTCCATGCCATGAAACACATTGACGTCTCTTTAGCAAGTGCCATTACCACTCCTTGGCCTGCCGTGACCATGGTTCTTGCGGCAATTTTTCTAAATGAAAGAATCAATTTTTATCAGGTTGTAACATTTTTCGTGGTTGGGGGCAGTGTGTATATTTTACTTTTGCTGGACGCTAGGAAAAATAGCCAATAAAACGAATACCGTCAGGAGTTGTAGCGTTAAAAAAAACGGGGTGTTCGTATGCTCTTGCAAACCTCCTTCCTGAATTGTATGATTTCTTCTGTTCTGAGATCCAATCAAGGCCTCTTTGATATTACCTGGAAAACCGTTCCTTCCCTTCTGTAACCCAGTTTGGAGTAATAAGAATCGACATCGGAAGTAACATAGACCGTCATTCCCGGATAGTCGTCGAACAGACATTCCATCAACTGCCGTCCCAGCCCCTGTCCTCTGTAGACCGGCGTGACGAGCAAATCCAATACATAGAGGGATAACCCGTTGTCATTGATGGACCGGGAAAATCCGCATAACTTGCCCCCATCCCTGGCCACATATGTGATGGATGCTTTCAGCGCCGGGCCATAGAGGGCAAACCCCGCATCAGAGGAATAGTCGGACCACTCGTCTCCTTCCAGCAGCATGATTTGATGCAATTGTTTTTGATCTCTCACGGGCTGGTAGGGGAGTATTTCCATGGCTCAACTCTCCCTTTTAGCCCGCTTTACAGATGATTTTAACATGCTTCTGTTCCTAAAAATTATGCAGATAAACACCAAATTTTCAACCAAGTCGCGGTAGCGCCTAAAGATCAGTTGAATCAATACGATTTATAAAGCTTGATTTCCGGCTATGGAGTTCCCGAACGGCCATCAGTTTTGATTTGAACAAACTGGTTGTATTATTCTTTTTGGCAAGATCCTTCAAATCGATCAGAAGTCTTACCGCTTCATCATAGTCCTTTGGCTTTCTGGTCAAAATAAGGGCGTCCACTTTCTTCCAGATTTCATTTTCCCTTCCGGCCAGTCCTTCCAAATATGTTTCCCTTGCGATGGCCGCTTCCTTTTCTTTGCGTGCGTTTTCCTTTGCTTTCTGTTCAGCGATCTGCCGCTTCTTTTCTTTGGTATATGCCTCTGCTTTTTGAAGCAGCTTCATTACAGTGCGTGATGCCTTTTCGCTATTTTTGATATCGTTTATTGATAGTCTCTTTCGAAACCGCTGCAACAGTTCGTTTCCGATATGAGGATCGTTGTCATTGATCAGCCGAAAAATAATTGTATCTTTTTCGCTATTGGGCAGTCCACTTATCCAGCTTTTTAGCTTTTGATCGTGTTGAACCGGTTTTTGTTCTGCAATACTGTTTTCAGCGGCGACCTGGATAAGATCCTTATCGAGCCGCATAAAATCTGCGAAACTGTCAAGGGAAGCGTTTAAATTTCCAAGATTTGCAGGAACAGGCGGTTCTTCTTCATCGACCTCGACCTCATCCATCTGCGCACAAAAGAGCCATGCAAGATACAAGCATCGATAATCCCCCCGGATAAGGTCGGAGCGTAATGAAACCAATGGTGACAGATAGCCTTCACCTTCTTCCCAATCATAATCTTCGGTTTCAGATATAAAGTCAAAGATCAGGTAATCTACCTTTTCATAGATCGTCCAACTGTCTCCGATACAATATTGACTTGCAAGATCCAAATCTATTAATTTTCGCGGAATCCTCAGCATAAGCTGATGGGTTCCCCAATTGGTGACATATAAAAAGGCATCAAAATATTTTTCCACCAGCTTCAATGGATCGCCTTTGAAGTCGCCATAATTGTATTCATTGACAAAGCTTGTGGAGGTGATCTGCGCCCTGGAGGATATATCCCGAAGCGCTTCTCGATCTTTTTTAGATAAAGGTTTGTCTATGGCCTGAAATTCATAATACTGGTATTCACTCATTTTTGTTCCTTACTATTGCCCCGTTTTAGCCGTTTCCCTTAGCTATCTAACCGAATATCATACTTATTATCCGAGTCTGTATAGTTCTTTATATGCGATCGAAAACATATCAGTCCCGAAAAATCGTGTAAAGCGATAAAGAAAAACAAAATTCATCTTTTTTAAGTATGGGATCTTCCGCTTATACAAATAAAAATTCTGTTAAATACCGACCTGAAATCCGGTTGAAAGAATCAAACCCAGGTCGTGTCTTTGTTTTACAATTGATAAAAACAAACTATCGACCCAAAGATCACAGATTACCGGACAGTTTCAGGCTGTTCTTGTTGATACTGACCCGCAGTTCGGGGTGGAAGAGCTCATGGGATTTGGATTCAAAGGGGAGATAGACCAGTTTGATTGCCGTGGGGGTAATTGTTGATGCGATAAGTTGGGGCAGATATCTGCGGGCAGGCTTCATCAGAGCCCCCAGGGTGACCCGGATGCTCTCGACTGCTTCAACGGACGGCAGGTTGGCCGGGGCCAGGGGATGGTCTCCAAGCTGTCGATTGGCCGTGTCACCGGGCTGGAGAACCGCCAACTGGGTGGTCAATCTCAGAAAGATGTCGGGGCGGATTTTAAATGCCGGTGCCCAGAATGAAACCGTCTGTTTGTCATTGTCAGGTGCCGGCAATTGGGGCAGGTTGGCAAACCGGATCAGGTCTGAATATCTTTCCAGGTCCAGGCCAGATATATCGGCATGGATCTGCCAGAAGGGCAACAGCACATCTGTTTCATTTTTGGGGCGGTTGCATGCAAATCGGATCCGTGCCAGTTTCTTTCCGCGGGACCGCCACAGTGTGTTGCAGTTTTTACAGACCAGAACCAGGGAATCGGAATGGCCGGTGAGATCCCAGCCGCAGGACGGACAGAGACCGGGAAGAAAGTGGATCTCCTTTTCCGGCCGGCATCTTTGCTGTGTCCGGATATCGGATTCTCCGGTTTCCACAGGGCCCACCGGTTTGTTCAGGATTCCGTCAACCATCAGGTCGTCTCTGATATAAAACGGCGCGTAAATCAGGCTGGTGGTTTCACCGATATCTTCCTGAAAACCGGTTTTATTCCCCGGCCGGAACCGGTTGTCCATTGCGGCAAGGGTTTGGCTGTAGTCCCGGGGGGTTAAAAAGGTGCCGGCCGTTTCCGATGATATCAGCCTTAACGCCAGGGACTGGGACCTAAGTCCCAAGGATATTGCCGTGCGGTTGGGCGGATGCGTCATCGCCATGCGGCTGATATCGATAAACTGATGGGTCACACCTGTGGGCGAACAGGTATAGCGAACCCCTTTAAACCGCCAGTACGGCAGATAGTACAAAGGGGTATCCGGATCGATCTCCGGTGAGGGGGAAAACATATAACGGGGAAACCGGCTGTGTGAAATACAGGATCTCACCCGACAGAATTCACAGACAAAAAGCCGGGTCTCTTCTTCAAGCATGACGGGCGCCCCGCACTGGGGGCATTGATGCCGGACTTTAAAGCTAATGTTTTTCTCCGCAATTGTTACAAAAAACAGAATCAGAAAGCGAGGAAGCCCCGCAATGGGTGCAGAACTTGGATTCTTTCTTCTTTTGAACCCGGTTTCCGCACCGTGAACAGAAATTGGCCCCCGGAGTCAGGTTTTTACCGCAGGCCTCACATTTCTCAAAGATGACCTGCTGGTGACCGCACTGGGGACAGAACCTGGCATCCACGGAGATGGCGTTTTCACACTCCGGACAGGTTGCAGCTCCCTCTTTTCTTTTGGAGGAAACAAGTTGTTTGTTTGAATCGGATAATTGCTGCGCAAACATGGCCGGCATCATTAATCCCATACCCATGCCCATACCGGTTCCGGCTCCGGCCCCGGCAGCCCCGTCCGGCTGGTCGGACATCTTTTCCATGGCCATGGCGGTTTTCATCTGCATGAGTCTGTTCATATCGTCGAAAACAGCCATCCGGCTCTTGTCGTCAATGGCGCTTTGGACTTCGGGCGGCGGCGTGATCGCATTGATGTAAAGCCCCTTGACCGCAAGACCGAACCGGTTGAAATCGTCCCGTATCCGTAAGGCAAGCCCTTTGCCCAGTTCATCGTACTCCGCGGGCAGGTCAAAGATGGTCTTTATCTTTTCGCCCATATAGTCATTAAACTTGGAAACCACGACCTGGTTCAGATAATCGCTGATTTCACGGGTGGTATAGATACCGCGGGTGCCGACCAGCTGATTGATGAACAGAACAGGCTGGACAATCTGGACGTTAAACACGCCAAAGGCCCGCAACCGGACAAGCCCCAGTTCCGTATCTTTGAAGGCAACCGGATCGCGGGTTCCCCATTTTAAATTGGTAAAGGTCTTTAAATTCGTGAAATAGACTTCCGCCCGCAGCGGACTGTTAAATGCCCAAGGCAGACTTGCGATTTTGGTCAACAGGGGAATATTGCCCGTCTTGAGCGTGTGGCGGCCGGACCCAAATACCCCGACAGCCTTTCCCTTATAAAAAAAGACAGCTGCCTGGCTGTCCCGTACCGTCAGCTGTGCACCGAATTTTATCTCACCTGACCCGTGTTCAGGCAGCCGGTATACAAAGGCCTGCCCGGTTTCGTCAAACCACTCTAGGGATTCGAGAAAAAGGATGTTATCCGTACCCATAAACACGCTCCAACCGAATTTAAAAAGTAAAAGATTCAACCACCGGTAACAAGATACGTTAATATAAACGGCCGGTCAATTCCAGCCTTAAAATGATTTTTTTTCGCCTGTACAGCCCGGTTATGGTTTGGAAACAGGACAGCCCGTACTTTCCGGCCAGAGACGCATCTCTCTTTTCCCCCGGGGGGAGAGATCGTATACTCCCCGCGAGACCCGGTCAAACCAGCCGTATACGTCTTTGTACAGGATATCCCGGGCCTTTGGATCATCTAATACTTCCGCAACACGGGAAGATTTAGCCGGTCCTTCCTGCTCCAGAAACCGGGCGATTGAAAGCACCCGCTGCCGGTAGGCCGTCATGATGCCTTTTCGCCTGTCCGTGCCGCCAAGGTTGGGGTCCCCCACCCGTTTTGCGAACTCTCCCAGTAGACGTTCCCGGCGAAGTTTCGATTTCCGGGGCCGGTATCCGCCCGGGTCGAGAACCGGGGTTACCCCACCACCGGACACCTTCGGATCAATCACCACCAGGCCCAGACCCAGCATCCGGAGCAGCTTGACAATCCGTTTTTTCCGTCTGTTTAGCACCCTGCACTGTTTGGAAATGCCGATATAGACCTTATGGGTTAATGAAAGCCGTTCAACGGCCTGGAGGATCAGGTCGAGATTGAGAGTCAGTTTAAGTTCGACAACAACAGGGGATTCCGTGCCGCGTACCGCCACGACATCACAGTTTTCGATCTCTCCTTTGACCTCATAGTTCTGGGATTCCAGAAACCGTTTCAAAGGAAGGTATAAGTCCGATTCTTTCATACATATTCCGTTTGGATTAAGATTGGGGGCAACGCATCCTTAATACCGCATCTCAAATATAATCTGTTTTTTTGAGCGGATTCCATGGGGTCATCGCCTGCTGAATGCCAGACCGATTCCGGCAACGATAAATCCTGATACTTTCTTTAATAAAAAGCAAGTTCCTATCCCTAAGGCATCGAGTAAAAATAACCTCAACGTTGCATAAAAATTTTATCATAAAAGATGAAATCAGTTGGCAGTACAACAAA
>JANQML010000357.1 GCA_028280105.1 Desulfobacula sp.
CCTTGGTGCAGATCTGGTGGGTGTCTGCAAAGTCGACCCCAGATGGTTCTATTCACACAGGGGCCGGATATATTATAATGACTGGGAAAATTGGGGCAAGGAAATCTCCGACCCTCTGCCCTATGCTGTGGTCATTGCCACGGAAATGGACCACGACATGATCAGCTCAGCGCCCCATACCCCCACTATGGTGGAGAGCGGTTACAACTATGCCCGAGGGGCTTACATTACGACTATTCTCTCTCGGTGGTTCGGGGCTATGGGATACAAGGCTATCGCTCAGCACAGCCGACACTATGACGCGGTTGAAGTGCCGATGGCCATAGATGCCGGGCTGGGTGAGTTGGGCCGTTTCGGCTATTTGATAGCCGACAAGTTCGGTCCCAGAGTACGCCTCTTTTCTGTGGAGACGGATATGCCTCTTGTTCCTGATAAACCCATTGACATAGGAGTGGAAAAATTCTGCGAAGCTTGTGTAAAATGCGGAGAATCCTGTCCTTCGAAATCCATACCAATTGAAAAGGAAAAAACTGTGGACCGAGGTATAGAACGGTGGAAAATCAATGAGGAGACCTGTTTTGAATACTGGGGAAAAATTGGCACGGATTGCTGTGTCTGTATGGCCATTTGCCCCTATTCGAGGCCGAACCGTTCAATACACAAATTTGTAAAATTAATGCTGCAGCATTCTTACCTTGCACGAATCATATTCCCCCACATTGATAACATACTTTACGGAAGACTCTGGAAACCTCGAAAGGCCCTGGATTGGTTAGATTACCCCAAAGGGCCTTCCTCCAAAGGTGTTTCCAATACTGAATTGGAACAAGATTGATTCTATGTTTTTGTCTACAACATGTTCTCTAAATATGGCGGCCATTCCCTCTGGATCGTTATGGGAGACCATTCCAGAAATATGGTTTTATTCCAAAAACGCCTTGAACATCGATTGAAATTATTATGGTTTGGGTGGTCTTTTAATTCCCAATTTAGCCATTCTTGATTCTAAAGTCGTAGGCTTTAAATTTAAAATTTCCGCAGTGCCTTTCTTCCCTCTGATCCGCCAATTTGTTGCCTTAATAACCCTTTGGATATGATCCTTTTGAACATCGTCGAGTGTTCTATAAATATTGTCCCCCGGATTTGGTGTTTTTAATATTTCAACCAGGAGCCTGTTTTTCGGTGAAATGATAACGGCCCGTTCAATAGCGTTTTTCAACTCTCTGACATTGCCGGGCCAATGATGGGCCTGTAACTCTTTCATGGTTTTTTTGGTAATTGTATCTATCCGTTTACCTGTTTTTTCACAATAATATTTAACGAAAAACCAGACCAAAGCTGGAATGTCTTCTCTACGATCCCTCAGTGGCGGCACAATGATCGGAAATACGCTTAACCGATAGTAAAGATCCATGCGGAATTCTCCGGTATCAACGACTTGCGGTAGATCGCGATTTGTTGCTGCAATCAATCTTGCATCCGTTGTGACGGTTTCATGTCCCCCCAAACGTTCGAATTGTTTCTGTTGAAGAACGCGCAGCAATTTGGTTTGCAAGCCCAAAGATAGCTCGCCGATTTCGTCAAGAAACAGGGTGGATGCATTGGCCATCTCAAAACGACCAATCCGTTTGGATTGCGCACCGGTATAGGCGCCCTTTTCATGCCCAAAAAGTTCACTTTCAATGAGGTTGGACGGCAAAGCGGCACAATTGACGGTTATCATCGCACGCCCTTTGCGCAAACTAAGGTTGTGAATGGCCTGTGCCAGTAATTCTTTGCCAGTGCCTGTCTCACCCATCAATAACACCGTAGTATCTGTGCCGGCCACTTGCTCAACCTGGGTCAGGACTTTTTTAATTGCAGGACTGTGCCCGATGATCTCCCCGTGAGAATGCTGAAGGTTGATTTCTTCTTTAAGGAAGATGTTTTCCGCCTCCAGAAGGTCTTTTAGTTGATTGATTTCGGTAAATGCCCGATACAGTTTTTCTTCTGATCTTTTTCGCATGATCGCGTTGGCAAATACCTGACCTACCAATTTAAGCCGTTGAACCAACGATTTATCCCACTGACGCTCTTTACGCAATGATGCGAAGCCGACGACACCCAAGAAGTTCCCACCCACGGCCAAGGGAAAAAGCACTCCGGATTTTATTCCCTGTTGTTTCCAAAACTTTCTTTCAACGGAAGCTTCTTCCGGCAAGTTGTCTGGGTTGGAAATGACAAGAAGTTCACCACGGCCGAGTTTTTTTAGATACCAAGGCATTGCTATGTTAAGCACAATATCCGGCATCGGGATGACACCGGGTGCCGTATAAGCATGGGTCACTTTCAGCTTGGTTTTAGCGGAGTTGTATTCCGCCACATTGCACCGGTCCATCTCAAGAAATTCAGCAATCTGTTTAAGGCTGTGCACAATCTCGGTATCGATTTTATCGCCTGGAAGATTAATAAATATAGTAGATAAATCAGCAAGCATACTTTCAAACCGTAGGCGTTCCTCAATTGTTTTGGATGGTTTTCTGGTCATATTGATCACCTTTTTAGCTGAGTTGTGTCGTTTACGTATACACCTCCGATATTTAGGAGGGTCTCCGAAAAATCGGAGGCCCATGTCTCACACTCCCTCAATCCTCACAATTTGTCAATACATAAAAACCACAATAAATATAGACATATATAGAATACAGATTTCTATCCTGTGCCTTGGCACACATTTTGAAAATATCTTTAGCATTTCTAAGACAGCATGGGCCGCGGTAAACCTCCTACTGTGCTGGTCGGCCGGTGCCAAATGCTGGTACCGGCAAACACTGGGTAGAAAAGATGATGCCCGCGCTTATGGCAGTACATGATGGAAAGAACTAAATAATCATACTCTTAAACTGGGTAACTATGAAGGAAAGGATACATGGGGTGCGGTAAAAACCGGTATTACAGACATGGATGGTGTTTTCATGGTTATTGGCCGGCAATGAGCCCTCTTGCTGATGTCATCAGCCTGTCGGTGCTACGCTTTAGAACTGCTGAAAAGGTCAGCGCCGTACTCCGGCATTTGTACGAGAAGTATCCATCCATCCAAAAAGAATTCTCCGATAACAAAGTTTTGGTGTTATATACCAGTGATTCCTACAATCTCATCACAACTCAAAAACCAGTAAAGGCCTTGGAAGACTTCAATGGAATGTCAAGCACCTTCAAGGGCAATCGTAAAAGGATAACACCATGATTCAACTTCTTACGTATGTTGTTGGGTTCGCATTGGCTGCACAAGCATTTATCGGGCTTGGATATTTAGTTTCCTCTATTTGGGAAAAAGAAAAGCGGGCCAGCTGGTTTGGAGCTTTGCAATTTGTCGGTATGTTAATGGTATTGCTTATTTATATCATGTTGGCATCGTCCGGTTATTTTACTACACCGAGGGGAGCGGCATTGCTCATTGTGATCTCAACTCTGGCGGCCGGCGCCGCATATTTTTTCATGCGACGAACCCCACCGAATGAAAGAGCGCTTAAAGGTGCACAGGGTCATGTGGTCAGTGGGGTAAAAAGGTACGATGAACGCAAGGTGGTTTTCGCCCGTAACCATTTGGTTCCAGGGTCAAGTGAATATGAACGGTTTTACAATGAATATCCTGACTTAAGAGAAAGAGATGAAGAGCGTCGCAAGCGAGGGCATGTACTCGGTAAATACGGCTTCGTGGATACTCCCCATGAAAAAGCGAATGTCGCCATCATGCTGGCCATGCGTTATTTCTGTGCGAATACTTGCAAACCTGAGCATCTGGAGCCGCCCCAGGCGCCATATTTAAACGGACACAAAGAAAGCGTGACCCCGATTGAGGCGGCAATAAAAGTCAAAGGCATTGCCAAACACTTAGGTGCTTGTATGGTTGGGATTACCAGGATCGATTCTCGCTGGGTCTATTCCCACAGAGGAACCATATGGAAGCGTAAATATGATCATGGTGACACGGGTTGGTCCAAATGGGGCAGGGAAATAGAACTGGAGTACCCATATGCTATCGTCGTTGCCGAGGAGATGGATCGTAAGCTGGTCGATTCGGCGCCGCACACCCCGGTTTTTATCGAAAGCATTTATAACTACTCCAAGGGAGCCTATATTACCACTCAGTTGGCGGCTGCGATTGCGAATATGGGCTATCGCGCCAAAGCCCAACACATTCAGGAATACGATGTTTTATTGCCGCCCTTGGCTCAGGATGCCGGTTTGGGTGAGGTCAGTCGTATGGGATATCTGCTGACCAAGAAGTATGGTCCCCGAGTAAGGCTTTCCGCTGTAGTGACCGATTGGCCCATGCAGGTTGATAAACCCAAGGATATTGGCGTCGAAAACTTTTGCAGCATCTGCAAAAAATGCGCGACCTGTTGTCCATCCAAATCCATTTCCGAAGATCGCCACCCAAGCGAGCACAATGGTTCGATCCGATGGAAAATTAACGGAGATACTTGCTTTGAGTATTGGGGGAAGGTCGGAACCGACTGCTGTATCTGCATGAAAGTGTGTCCTTGGGCCCATGCCCGGACCTGGCCGCATAAGATTATTGTCTGGCTGATTTCTCGAAACAAATATGCCGGTATGCTGTTCAGCTATATGGATGATATTTTCTACGGCCGTAAACCAAAACCCAAAGCGCCGCCTGTATGGGCTGTTTTTCGCAAAACCACAGATAATCGGCAACGTAAACCAGTTGCTTCCACAACTGCATCTGGACAGGATTAATTGTATGATTCACCATCGAATCCTGAATCGCACTCGAGAAAAGGCATTATGAATTCAGCAGTACTGAAAACCACTATTTTGTCGATTATCTTTATGGGCATGATTATTCTGGCCGCCGGGTTGGCGCTGCTGCTTTTTAAACAGCTGATCGCTCCGTACATGCGTTATCTGCTTCCGATTCCTCCCATCGGTGTTGCTTCCTATGTATTTGTTTACAATATGTTTTCAAAATATGATGGCCAGGTCCCCGGATCGGTATGGAAAATTATTCCGGAAATTTGCTGGGCCAGCGGCATTTCTTCCATTTTCTTTTTATTGTTTACGGTTTTCCTGGTCTTGATGGTCAATGCTTTAAAATAAACGACATTAGGGTAGCATTGCCTTTAAAATAGAACAATATCAATCTGATGATGCTACCTGAAAATCCATGGGTAGGTTATAGCCTAAGGATAATTTTAATTTTTAAAGAGGAGGAAACGGTGAAAACAAATTTCAGAAAAGCAGCTACACGATTGAAGATGAAATGCTATTTGATTGGGGTATTGTGTTTGATTACTTTTTTTGGGGTTTCGACTGCGGCGGCTCAGGATAAACCGGTTGAGCTTAAGCTTGCAATTCCCGAGGGAGTAAAAGCGGTCCGGACCGTCTATGGCCATCAGAAATGGTCAGATGCCTTGGAAAAAGCTAGCAACGGAATGATTAAAGTATCCTTGTTTCCTTCAGGATCCTTGGTGAGTCCCAAACAGGCGTATGATGCCACTATAAACGGGTTGGCGGATGTGTCCTGTATCAGCATCGGCCACTATCCCGGCCGCTTTCCACTCACCGAGTCATTGAGTTTCCCTGGTTCGGGGATTTCCAATCCCAAGATGGCTACGAACATCATTATGACGATGTATGCCAAATATCCTCAGATGCAAAAGGAATTTCGTCAGATCAAGCCGCTGTTCTTTTTTGGATTTGCTCCAATAAGCATCGCAATGGTGAAAAAACCTGTTCGGTCCTGGGAGGATTTAAAGGGCATTCGACTGCGCGTTAACCACAAAGGTTCCGCAGACTATCTTAAAATGGCCGGGGCTTCACCAGGTTTTATTGCTCCTGCAGAAATATTCCTCAATCTGCAAAAAGGTATTATCGACGGAAGCGTTATGGGGTGGGCCGGACACCACGCCTATGGAATTACCAAACTGGCACAGTATTTCACTGAAGTGCCCTCAGTACCCGGTCCATTTTTCGCTTACATTATGAACAAACGAAAATTCGAAAGCCTTTCCGAGGAACAAAAAGCGGCTGTCCTGAGCGTTAGCGGTGACGTGGGTGCTCAGATACTTGCCCGAACAGGGGTAAAAGAGATTGAAGTGGCCACCAAGAGCATTCGTGAGGATACCAGCAAACAAATCATTCAGTTGACTGCTCAAGAGGAGAACCTTTGGGCTCAGAAGGCCATGGCTGCCCAGAAAAAACTGATAGAAAAAATGAAAAAGCGCGGACTGCCCATCCGCCAATTTATCCAAGATGTTAAGGAACTGGTAAAAGCAGAAAAAGATAAAGATTAACAGGAGATTCCGTGCCGCGCACCGCCACGACCTCACAGTTTTCGACCTCCCCTTTAACCTCATAGTTCTGGGATTCCAGAAACCGTTTCAGGAGAAGGTATAAGTCCGATTCTTTCATACATATTCCGTTTGGATTAAGATTGGGGGCAACGCATCCGTAATACCGCATCTCAAATATAATTTATTGTTTATTTGAACGGTTTCCATGGGGTCATCGCCTGCTGAATGCCAGACCGATTCCGGCAACGATAAATCCTGTTCCGATCAGATTTTTCACCATCCGGGCAATACCGGTTTTTGAGAACAGGGAGAGGATCTTCTGTCCAGAAATGGCATAGAGCATAAAGCAGACAAAAGCGATAAACGAGGTGATCGAGAGCAGAACAAAGGATTGAAAGGCAAACCCGGCCCCGGGATGAATAAACTGTGGAAATACGGCGGTGAAAAAAACAATGGCTTTTGGGTTGCCGGCCGTGACAAATGCTGCCTGCAGGTACATCTTTTTCGTCAGGCCGGTGGTGGTGTA
>JANQML010000368.1 GCA_028280105.1 Desulfobacula sp.
AACGGCCACCTGGTTTTGAATTTTGAAACCGTATCCTTGATTGGCAGGGCTTACGGAATCTATAAATCAGGATTTGAATTTATTTTGGACAGTAGTGATGGAAAATACAAGAACAAATCCCATTGTGCTGTTAACGGATTTCGGACTCTCCGACGGCTTTGTCGGGGTGCTTAAAGGGGTGATCGCCGGTATCAGCCCGGACTCAAAGGTCATCGATCTCTCCCATGGGGTGGCGGCGCAGGATGTGCTCCAGGCTGCATTTCTCTTATACATCCACGCGGATTATTTTCAAAAAGGGACGATTTTCTGTGTGGTGGTCGACCCGGGAGTCGGATCGGAACGAAAGGCGATCTGTATCCGGACAAGCGATTTTTATTTTATCGGACCGGATAACGGTGTGCTCTGGCCGGCAGCAGATGCAAACGGGATTAAAGAGATTCGCGAGTTGAACAATCCCGGATTTTTTTTAGATTCAATCTCCCATACTTTCCACGGCAGGGATATCTTTGCTCCGGCAGCCGCCCATCTCTCAGCCAGAGGAGCTGATATCAGCCGGTTGGGGCCGGTTATGGATGCCTGTCATACAATCGGGTTTCCCGAACCCAAAGAAGAGGTGGATCTTATGGAGTTGACAGTCCTTTATAAGGACCGTTTCGGCAACCTGACCTTGAACCTGAGACATGGTCCATTCCAACAGGCGGTTCGGGAGGGGTCGTGGCAAATGGTCCTGAACGGTCACCCGATTGAGCATTTCCATCTCAGTTACAGCCGGGCTGAACCGGACCAATTGTTTTTGATTCCCGCCTCTTCCGGCTTTATGGAGGTCTCTGTGAAAAATGCGGATGCAGCAGAATACCTTGGGGCACAGGTGGGAGACAGGGCAAAATTATATCTTAAAAGGGGTGGATAAAAAATGAAAAGTGAAATTAGACGGATAGGTCTTAAAACATCCTGGAACGCGTAAGATTCTTGTCAAACCGTTCCATTTGTGGTAGGCGCTGATATTGTAATATACGGCAGAATACTGAGGACTATAATTAACAGGAGACGGTATGCTGAAAATCGGAATTATCGGCGGATCAGGGCTGGATGATCCGGATATCTTAAAAGACCCGGAACAGATAGAGATCAAAACAGACTATGGCTCTCCTTCATCCACATTGATGTCGGGGAAGATTGAAGGTGTGGATACCCTGATTCTTGCCCGGCACGGGCGAAATCACCAGTTCAGCCCCACACAGGTGAACAACCGGGCCAATATCAAGGCCCTTGAGACAGCCGGTGCCACCCATATCATCGCAACCACGGCCTGCGGCAGCCTGCGAAAAGAGATCGACCGGGGGCATCTGGTGGTGCTTGACCAGTTTATCGATTTTACCCGGTTCAGAAAGAACACATTCACCGAATCATTTGAAGCGGGCACCGTGCATACGGCAATGGCCCATCCGTTTGACGATCAGTTGCGGGCGGTGATTTTTGAATCGGCCCGGCAGATGGGGCTCTCTGTCCATGAAAAGGGGTGTGTCGTGACCATAGAGGGACCGAGATTCTCAACCGTGGCCGAATCCAAGATGTTTCGCATGTGGGGGGCGGATGTGATCAATATGTCCACAGCTCCCGAGGCCATGCTGGCAAATGAGGCCGGCATCCCCTATGCCGCCGTTGCCATGTCCACGGATTACGACTGCTGGAAAGAGGATGAAGCACCCGTGACCTGGGATGAGATTCTTAAGGTGTTCAATCAAAATGCGGATAATGTCAAAGAACTGCTGGTAAGGGCAGTTGGTGCGCTTAAAACGGCCCGACTTGCTTAAAGTTCCGGACAGATTCGATCGTATCGGTTAAATGTTTAAATACAACCGGCTTATATATTAATTTTAAGGATAATCATAAAATGGATTTAAAGCAGACCATCAGAAGTATTCCCGGATGGCCGATTGAAGGCGTTATTTTCCGGGATATCACCACGTTGATGCAGGATAAGGATGCATACCGCCAGGCCTGTGACCTCATGTTCGAACGGTACAAAGATTTAAAGATTGATAAAATAGTCGGTATCGATGCCCGGGGATTCGTCTTTGGAGCGGTTCTGGCCTATAAACTCGGCATCGGCTTTGTTCCGGTCAGAAAGAAGGGAAAGCTGCCCTGGAAAACCATTCAGGAAACCTATAGCCTGGAATATGGAACCGATACGCTTGAAGTCCATGAAGATGCCATTGAGAAAGGGGAAAAGATCGTCATTGTCGATGACCTGATCGCCACGGGCGGGACGGTGGGTGCCACTGTAAAACTGATGGAAAAACTGGGCGCTCAGATTATAGAGTGTGCCTTTGTTGTTGAACTTCCGGATTTAAAGGGACGGGAACAGATTAAGGGATACAAGGTTTTTTCCCTCACCGAGTTTGAAGGGGAATAATCTGTAAAATAACCGGATTTAGGCGTTTCAATTTTTATCTTCCTGGCGGGTTCCAAGATACGGCTTGTAATTACAGGTGAATTGGTATACCTTAACGTCTTTAATTTAGATTTTATTCTGCGGGCTGGCAGCGCCAGCCCGTTCGCTATTAAGGAACCCCATGTCTCAGAAAGAATTATCAAAGATCCGGTTCGACGAAATGAACCTGAGCAGAACCGTACTTTCAGCAGTCAAGGCTGCCGGGTATGACAACCCCACACCGATCCAGGCGTTAACCATTCCCCATCTGATGCAACAAAAAGATCTGCTGGGGCAGGCTCGGACCGGGACCGGAAAGACCGCCGCCTTTGCTCTGCCGCTTCTCTCCCGAATCGACCTGGAAAACAGACGGCCACAGGTGCTGGTACTAACCCCGACAAGAGAACTGGCCATCCAGGTGGCCCAGTCTTTTAAAACTTATGGCCGGGGCATGAAAGGACTGAACGTTCTGGCCATCTATGGCGGACAGAGCTATGGTGTCCAGCTCAGCCAGTTGAAACGGGGGGTCCATGTGGTGGTCGGTACACCGGGACGACTGATGGATCACATGCGCCGGAAAACGGTCTCCTTTGCCGATCTGTCCGGCCTTGTCCTTGATGAAGCCGATGAAATGCTGCATATGGGGTTTATAGATGATGTGGAGTGGATCCTTGAAAAAACACCAAAAGCGGCTCAAATCTCTCTTTTCTCAGCCACCATGCCCAAGCCGATTCGCAAGATTGCCGGGACATATCTGAAAGATCCCGAGCAAGTCATTGTTCAGGCGGATACAGATGTGATGAATACCATTTGTCAGCAATTCTGGATGATCAAAGGTGCCGGGAAAAGTGCGGCACTCCTGCGAATATTGGAAGCAACCCGGTTTGACGGGGTGATTGTGTTTGTAAAAACCCGCAATGGTACTGTAGAAGTGGCAAAAACCCTTGAAGATAAAGGGTTCAAGGCTGAAGCCCTCAACGGTGATATGGCACAGGCGGCAAGGGAAAGAACCGTAAACCGGCTGAAAAACGGTCATATCGATATCCTTGTGGCAACTGATGTGGCTGCCAGGGGGCTGGATGTCGACCGCATCTCCCATGTCATCAATTATGATATGCCTTCTAAAACAGAACAATACATCCACCGGATCGGCAGAACCGGCCGGGCCGGGCGGACGGGTGATGCCATTCTTTTTTTGGGACGAAATGAGCGGTGGATGATTCGAAATATTGAGCGGGTCACCCGTCAGAAGGTGGGTGAGATGTTTCTTCCCTCCAACAAAACGATCAATAAAAAACGGGTGGCAGACTTTAAAGATTCAATCACCCGGACAATTGAATCCGAAGACCTGACCTACTTCACCCAATTGATTGAGGCCTATGCAGCTGAACAAGATTTGCCGCTTGCCCGGGTGGCGGCTGCGCTTGCAAAAATGACCCATGGTGACCGGCCTTTTCTCATGCCGAAAAGCACCGGCAGGCAATTGGATGGAAAACAGGGGAAAAAGGCGGTTAAACAGGGCCGGGGAAAGGTGGCTGATGGACACAAAAAAAAGATGCCCGTGGCAGGTACGGGCAATCGGAAAAAAAGTATCTCCTCCGTTCATACAAAACCTGTTGCACCGGTAAAAGAAGGCATGGAACGATATCGCATTGAAGTGGGGCAAAAGCACGGGCTTGAACCCCGTGATGTCGTGGGTGCGATCTCCAATGAGGCCGGTCTTGAAGGCCGGTTTATCGGTTCCATCAAGATCAATCAGGAGTATTCACTGGTGGACCTCCCCTTTGGAATGCCCAATAATATTTTTCATCTGTTGAAAAAGACCCGGGTGAAATCACGTCAGATGTCCATTTCCAGATACACCTCAACGTTGCAAAAAGCGTGAAGGTTCCAGCTTCAAGGCGCCAAGGTTGCCGCTGTAGTAATCTAATCTACCGCAAAACCTTGGGAACGAAGAAGATGGGATCTTCACGCTTTTCCCGGAGGGTAAAAATTTTTGGAAAAAAGATGAAATGGCGGAACCCACTTATGATGAAGCCTTAAAAGCATCTTT
>JANQML010000372.1 GCA_028280105.1 Desulfobacula sp.
AACGGCCACCTGGTTTTGAATTTTGAAACCGTATCCTTGATTGGCAGGGCTTACGGAATCTATAAATCAGGATTTGAATTTATTTTGGACAGTAGTGATATTCTTGATAAATTTGCTCTCAAGCAGGCTGTCTTGTATCTGGGTGGTAAAAGCCTGGAACTCAAAATGGTTGCCCCCAACAACAATCATGAACAGAAGGAATTAAAAAAGCTGGATGAACAAGGCTTGGTTAAATTCCGGATAATTGATGCTTCTGCCGGCTTTATTGCCCATAAAGACATTTTGCAGAAGCTGATTCATGATTTATCAGGCCAAAACGCGTTTGCAGAAATTGTTGATCGAAATATAAAAACCCCCAGTTTGATAAATATCTATGCTTCAAACGTATGGCTGAGAAAGTCAAAACTCACACCAGAACAGTTAAAAAAAATGGTACGTGAAGAAAATCTGATATTAAAAAATTATAAGAATAAAAAATGCAGGCAATAACGGTGATTTTTATGTGTAGACTTATACGTGAATCCTGTTGATTCATAAAGTATTAGCCGAAAACAAGGGCGGAACCGTGAGGAACCGTCTGAAGGAAGTTGGAGCGCAAAACTATGAACCGACGTGTAATTAATTATCATTTTCCAATTTTTATTGTGTAATAGCGAAAGCACGGATTCAAATATCAGCTAACTCAAGCAACTTGTTTTTAAAATAGTGGAAACTTGGAGATTGATTATTTTCAATATCAAGGTTGGGGGTGATTCGCTCCGCCCATTCAGATTTGGTTTTACCTATTTTCATCCAGCCTTGTTTTTTAAGCGAAATGGAACCACCAGGGAATATTGCATCCGCGAGTTTTTCCCATGTCCCGCAAATGCTATCATTTTCATATGTGTTTAGGACACTGTCTTTGGCATTTGGATACGCCGTTTTAATCGCGTTCATATCACCCAAAAACCATGCTTCACCTTCTTCTATAGCAAAACAAAAATAAGTTTCAGGTTTAGGATTACATGTGTTAACGACCTCATTGAGTTCTGTTTCAAAAGAATTTAGGTCCTTATCATCAAGGTCTAATACAATTATAACAACCGCAGAATAATCATGATAGCCTTGAAATGTTTTACCATACCCACGTATCAGTTTTGGCAATTGATCCAACAAGATTCTCTTTTGTGGATCACTTCCCGGCTTTAAACCTTTTGGAAGTCTACCAATCCCCTTATATGAGTGAATAGTATATGTGTTTTTGACAGAAATAATTTTTTGAATCAGTATATTTAGGGCAATTTCTCCGGATTGATCCTCCGAAAGTATTTCAAAATGCATCCATTCACCTCGCATCAAGATAGTCGCTATACCACAATCCACCTAAAGGAAGGCCTTCTTCAACCATATTCTTAATCAACTCATTGTCACTAGCTCTGTTAATACTTGTAAAGCCCTGCTTTCCTTTGGTTAAAACCCAAACTTCATCTGGATTCAGAGCATCAACCAAATACGGCTGATGAGTTGTAATAAAAACTTGAGATCCACCTCTTTTGCCGGTAGCGTGAATACGAAACTCTTCTGCTAAAGATTCCAAAAGTTTGTGATATAAACCGTTTTCAGGCTCCTCAATGCATATAAATGGTGGTGGTGAAGGGTCGTTTAACATTAATAAATATGCAAACATTTTTAAGGTCCCATCCGACATTTGTTGAGAGTAAAACGGATCAGAGAAACCTTTATCGTTAAACTTAAGCAAAAGACGACCATCATTTGTTTTTTCAGTTTCAATCTCATTAATACCTGGGATTCTATCAGCAATTTTATTTAAAATAGCCTTAAAACGATTTCTATGTTCTCTTTCCATAAATTGTACAACATTACCCAGATTATCCCCATGTATATTAAGATGTTTCTGGGGGCCAGCAAGAGGTAGGCTTCTAGCTGAATCTGGTGTAAAATAACTCAGATACCAGTTTTCAATAAAGTTTCGAAAAGCTGATATTCTGGGATGCTGTTTTAGAGTCCCTAAGGTTGCGATTCCCAACATTCTCGAATTTGAAAGTTCAATTTTTTGTACTGTTGGACTTTCTTCAATGCCACCTACATCAACTTCTTCTTCATCAATTCCTACTTCATCTCCAGACCATACCCAACCTGAACCTTTATCTAAAAGTAGAAAAGAAAACGGCCACCCAGTTCGTTGGCCTTTTCGTCTCTGTCTTAGACGCTCTCGCTTTACGAATGGCCTGTTTTGTCTATCAGTATCAATAGCCAGTTCATATGTTATCGGGCGAGAATTTATATCTTGCCTGTAATAAATTTCAAATTCAATAGCACCCCTAACACCTTGAGATCGAATTCTTTTAAAACCACCTCTGCCATTTGAATCACAAGCTTCTTCAACTCCTTTTTTCAGGCAGTCAGATAAAAAACCAAAGGCGTCAAATAGAGTGCTTTTACCTACGCCATTTTTACCAATAACTACAGTGAGAGGGGTTAAGGGTCTTTTGTTCCATTGAGTCCATAATTTCCCCAAAGTGATTTCTTTGTGGGCTTGAAAATTTTTAATTTTGAACCCTTCAATAATTGCCATTTATCTCTCCATAGAAATTATGTTTTGATTATGAATATTAAAGTAAAATCTAACAGTCAAGTTGATAATCATTTTAAATGCATAGAAAGATATTAATTACACTATGCAGGGCAAAGCTGAATTAAAATCAGAATAGCGGCTCAATCCATTGCACGCTTATCCGTAACCTGTGCCGGGATATAGGCGGTTTTTTTGTCATCAGCAAAGGTTCTGATCGGTTTTGCAATGTCAGGGTTTCTTGTGCTATGATCCGCCAACCCGGGACCGAACAGATAACCCAAAAGGATTTGGCCATGGCCCTGCAGAACCATCCATCCTTCATGCTGGATATGAACAGTATTGACTTTCTTTCCGTGCTGGACCGCCTGGACGACGGGGTCATCATCACGGATATCAACGGTACCATCCTGTTTTACAACACGGCACAGGCAAAGATCGACGGTATCGCATCCAAAGAAGCCATGGGTATGAAGGTGACCGATATCTATGAACTCGATAACCGCACCTCTATGGTCATGAAGTGCATGATCCACAATGCATCTGTAAAGAATAAGACGTTTCTTTACCGGACCTTCAAAGGCAAAGTGGTGCACTCGATTACCTCGGCCTATCCGCTCTATGCCAGCGACCGGGTTAACGGTTCCATCTGTTTTGTCAAGGATTATGAACTGCTGCGGCGGTCCTCACCCCTGCCGGTAAGGGAACCCAGTTACACCGATCTTGGAAACGGTACAAGGTTCTGTTTTTCAAACCTTATCGGCGCTTCAAAGGGGTTCAGGCAGGTGGTCGGCATTGCCCGCAGCGTTTCGGAATCGGCTTCTCCCATTATGATCCAGGGTGAAACCGGCACGGGCAAGGAGTTGTTTGCCCAGGCCATCCACAACCACGGTCCGAGAAGGGATAAAAAATTTGTGGCTGTCAACTGCGCAGCCATTCCCCATGATCTGCTTGAAGGCATGCTTTTCGGCACCAGCCGGGGGGCATTCACCGGTGCCATGGACAAACCCGGCCTCTTTGAAATGGCCCACGGGTCCACCCTGTTTCTGGACGAGCTTCTGGCTATGCCCGTGGATCTTCAGGCCAAGCTGCTTCGGGCTCTCCAGGAAAACCGGGTCCGGCGGCTGGGATCTGTCAGGGAAACCCTGGTGGATGTTAAGGTGATCTCTTCGGTTAATAAAGACCCCAGAACCGCCATCCGTGAAGGGCAATTGCGCATTGATCTCTACTACCGCCTGGGAGTGGTGATGGTCAAACTGCCGCCACTCAGGAAACGGCTGGCAGATATGACCGAGCTTGTCGCCCACTTTATTGAAAAATACAACCAGCGCCTGGGAACCAATGTAAAAGGCATTTCACCCGAGGTCATGGAATTGTTCAACGCCTACCAGTGGCCGGGTAATATCCGGGAACTGGAGCATCTGGTGGAAGGTGCCATGAACATGGCCGGACAGGACAATACCGTCGGTCTCAAACATTTTGGTCCGGGTCTGGACTGCCTGGAACAGGTGGACATGGCCTGCACGGATCCGTCCGTTATTGTCCATTCCGGGCCGGCCCTTAATGAATCCACGGTTTTTGGGGATACACCGGATCCCGTGAATTTTGTACAAAACCGGAAACAGCTGGAAGCTGAAGCCGTTAAATCCGCCCTGACATATGCCCGGGGCAATGTCACCCGGGCGGCAAAGCATCTGGGAATCTCCCGTCAGCTCCTCCATTATAAGATAAAAAAATACCGGCTCAATCGCGTGGATTTTATCAAACCGCCGGAAGTCTGATGGTTTGGGTGATAATCTTTTTTCACCAGACAATTTTTTTTCACTCCTTTTCTTTTAAAACCGACAATAATTTTTCACCCCTCCGGGTTGCGTTCAGAGCGACACACGTTTTTTTGAATAAAAAATGTTTTAATATCAGCCTCTTAATTTAAAAAAGTGCTTTTCATTCCGGCTGGTATATAACCTGCTAACCTATGGAAAATCCCGGGCCTTATAGGATTAGGTTCCGGACACATGAGACGCAATCATTTGTACAGGAGTAAAATAATGAGTCATACCCCCGTAAATTCATCTGAAAAACCGTTTGACCCTCTTGTTTTCTGGGTTTCAGCCTCGGTCACCGTATTATTCGTTCTCTGGTCGGTCCTTTTTCCGGAGAACATGGGCCAGGTCATCAATGCCGTATTCGGCTGGACCACCAGCAAGTGGGCATGGCTTTATCTGTTAACCGTTTTCCTGTTGGTGGGCGGTTGTTTTCTGCTTATGGGCAATCGCTACGGCAACATGAAACTGGGGCTTCCCGACGATACCCCCGAATTCTCCGATTTTTCCTGGTTTGCAATGCTGTTCGGCTCTGCAATCGCCGCCGGTATTGTCTTCTGGGGACCGGCTGAACCGGCCTACCACTACATGACGCCACCCCCCTATTTCGGAGGGGAGGCTCTCACCCCCCAGACCGGTGCCAATGCCATGACCTATTCTTTCTTTCACTGGGGCCTGAGCGCCTGGTCCATCTACGCCATACTCACCATTGCCCTGGCCCATGCCTGTTTTACCCAGGGACTGCCCCTGCGGTTCTCTTCGGCGTTTTACTATGTAATCGGAGACCGGATTCACGGTACCTGGGGTAAGATACTCGATATTTTTGCCGTTTTCGCCACTTTGGGCGGCTTGGCCACCACCACGGGATTTGTGGCCCTTCAGTTGTCTGCCGGACTCAAATTCCACTATGGCCTGGCTCTTGGCGACGGCGCCACCTATGGGATCATCGGCATCCTCACCGCCATTTTCACCGTGTCCGTATATACGGGAATCGACAAAGGGGTTAAGTTCATCGGCGACGTGAACATGTGGGTGTTTGCGGCGGTCTGGTTTTTTGTCCTTGTCTTCGGCCCCACCATCTTCCTGATTAACCTGACCACGAACTCTCTGGGGCAGTATCTGCTTCACTTCATCCCCATGAGCCTGTTCACAGGGCCGGGATATGAGGGCAACTGGATCGGATCATGGACCGTGTTCTACTGGGCATGGTGGATGAGCTGGGCCCCGTTTGTGGCCGTATTTATTGCACGGATCTCCAGGGGAAGAACCATCCGTGAAACCGTTGCCGCCTGCCTCATCCTCCCCAGTCTGGGCAATTTTCTCTGGTACGGAGTGGTGGGAGGTGCCGGCATCCACTATAATGTCACCCAGACCCTGAACGAACACGGTGTTGAGAGCGCCATTTTCGCCATTGCCCGGAATCTGCCCATGACGGAGATTCTGGCCGTGGCCCTGATCTTTCTCATCGGCACCTTCTTTTTAACCAGTGCCAATTCCGCCGCCATCTCGCTGGCCATGTTTGTTTCCGGCCATGAGAACCCGGGCCGTAATCTTCGTGCCTTCTGGGGGATTGCCCTGGGGGCCGTGGCAGCCGTGCTTGCCGGCGGCGGCAGTTTGAAGGCGATCCAGACCGCCTCCATTGCAACGGCATTTCCGTTGATGTTTCTCCTCCTGCTGGTGCTTTACGGCACATTCAAGGGGCTGAATCATTATAAACGGGATCAAGAATAGATTTTCCAGAAAATAAAAACCGTCTTTATTTAAGAAGAGATCACAATTTAAAAAGAAAGGCCTGTATCAGGTCTTTCAAAGGAGAAAAAAATGTATGACCGCATGCAGGAACTGACCGGCCCGCAGATGGAGAAAATCCATGATGCTGCCATGGATCTTTTGAAACATACCGGCGTTGCTTTTAATGATGAAGAGGGGCTTGAGATTTTCAGGTCCAATGGCTTCAGGGTGGATGGTTCAACCGTGTTCTTTGAAGAGGCACAGATTCAAAAGGCCCTTGAATCCGCCCCGAAAAAATTTACCGTACACGCCAGAAACCCTGAAAAAAGTGTTGAAATCGGTGAGGATGATTTTGTCTTCCTGCCCGGTTACGGGGCTCCCTTTGTCATGGATGCCGACGGCAATCAGCGCCAGGCCACCATGACGGATTACGACAACTTCTGCAAACTGATCCAGACCTCCCCCTATATTGATATGAACGGCTGGATGATGGTGGAGCCGGCTGATATGCCCCATAAAACGGTTCACATGGATCTGGCCCTTTCCTCCATGCTGCTGTGTGACAAACCGTTTATGGGCAGTCCGGTTTCCAGACAGGGAGCACTGGACGGCATTGAGATGGCCGCCATCCTGTTCGGCCGGAAAGACGGTATCATGGACAAAACCGTCTCTGTTTCCCTGATCAATTCCCTGTCCCCCCTTCAGTTTGCCGATGAGATGATCGGTTCCCTGATCCAACTGGCAAAACACAACCAGGCCTGTGTGGTTGCATCCCTGATCATGGCCGGCGGTTCCGGTCCGGTGACCCTGGACGGGGTCCTGGCGCTTCAGAATGCGGAAATCCTTTCCGGTATTACCCTGGCTCAGCTGGTCCGCCCGGGAGCCCCTGTGATCTACGGCTCCACCTCATCGGCCATGGACATGAAAACCGGTGCCCTTTCCATCGGAGCGCCGGAACTGTCAAAAAACATCAACCTGGTGGCCCAGATGGCACGGTTTTACAATCTGCCGTCAAGGTCCGGCGGCGGCCTGACCGATGCCCTGAGTGTCGATGCCCAGGCCGGTGTTGAATCTGCCCTGGCCCTGTCCACGGCTGCCAGAAGCGGCATCAACTTTATCCTCCATTCCTGCGGCATCCTGGGGTCATATATTGCCATGAGTTTTGAAAAGTTCCTGGTGGATGAAGAGACCTGCGGCATGGTCCGGGCCATGCTCAAGCCGTTGGCTGTAACAGATGAGAGCATTGATCTGGATGTGATTAAAGAGGTGGGGATCGGCGGCCAGTATCTGACCCACCCCAAGACCTTTCAGCTCTGCCGGACCGAGTTCCACATGCCGGCCCTCATGAGCCGGAAAAATCCGGATTCCTGGATCAAAGAAGGCAGAAGATCCATTGACAGGGTGGCTGAAGACAAGGTCGCCCAGCGGCTGGCAACCTATGAAAAGCCGGACATCGATCCTGACGTTGAAAAAGAATTGATCGAATATGTAAACAGACGCAAAGAGGACTAAACCGGGCACTTCATGACGATTTGAATGAAATATTCGAGTTTGCCGGATTGTTTTACCCAAATCCACCATCAAATTTTCGTATATCTGGTTTGAGTCATGGGTTTCGTACCATCCCTGGCCATCAGCAAAGTGCCGGATGCAAGGCGGCAAGGAGTGACGAGTGAGGCGTATCATTCATACTCCGCAGGCAGGAACGATCGCAGGCAACGCAGCAGGCGGTGCTTTGATGGTGGATCAGGGTTTTATGGCTTTACATGATTTCTTGATCCTGGTATGTCTTTGTCCGTAAAAAAAGATATGGACCCGGGTAACAGTCTGATATCCGGGTCTGTCCAAAAACTTGCGACTATAAACAGATAAGGAACGACCCATGGAAGCGTATCAACTTTTGATCGACCTTCATAAGCGTGCAGACCGCCAGGGGCCGGGCGGGGATACAGAAACGGAACAGGCGCTCGGTTTGACTCGGATAGACCGGACCGCGCCTTTGAAAGTGGCTGATATCGGATGCGGTACCGGCGCTTCCACCCTGGCGCTTGCCCGTCTGCTGAACGCCCGGATTACGGCTGTTGACTTTCTTCAGGACTTTCTCGACATACTTGAAGAACGGGCCGGAGACATGGGGCTTTCCGATAAGATAACGACCCTTGCCTGCTCAATGGATAACCTGCCGTTTGAGAATGAAGCGTATGATATTATCTGGTCTGAGGGGGCGATATATAATATCGGTTTTGAAAAGGGGGTTATCGATTGGAATCCCTATCTTAAAATCGGCGGGCTGCTGGTTGTTTCGGAGATCACATGGCTGACCGCATCCCGTCCGCCGGAACTTCAGAAACATTGGGATGGCGAATATCATGAAATAGGTACGGCTGGTTCAAAGATGGGTATCTTGGAGAATAACGGCTATTCTCCCGTGGCCTATTTTGTTTTGCCGGAGCATTGCTGGCTGGACAATTATTACAGGCCTATGCAAAATAACTTCAAAGATTTCCTTAACCGGAATGGAAACAGTGAAGCGGCACAGGAAATAGTGGAAGCGGAAAAAAGAGAAATTGAGTTGTATGAGAGATATAAAGATCATTATAGCTATGGGGTGTATATCGCAAAAAAGGTGGGATACTGAATACCATAAAATGGTTTTGCTTCTATAATCCGAGCATGAAAAAAACACTATTCAGCAATCATGGAAAACTGATTAGCCAAAGACTTATAGAAATCAGAAAAAAAGCAGGGTTGACTCAAAGGGCTTTAGCCAAAAAACTGGACCGGGAGCCCTCATTGGTCGCCCATTACGAACTGGGTCAACGGCGAATTGATCTGGCTGAATTCTACTGGATTTGCAAAGCCTGCGGCGCGTCTCCGCATCAAGAGGCTTCGGCTTTAATGAAATCCTTTGATCAAATATAATCCTGCGAATAAAAGAACGTGTCGAAATTCCGGCATATCTATAATTGGTGTTTACTAAAATTTCAAATCGGTTTCCGGACATGCATCCACCACCTTGAGAGCCAGCCGGACAATATCCCGGACCGCTGTTTTTTCCGTGTCCAGCAATACCTGGAGAATAAATCCGTCCACCAGGGCCACAAAAAATTTTGATTTGGCGGATACGTCCGTTTGCGGACCCGGCATTCGGGAGTGGGCGCGGTTAACCATTGAAAACCATTCGGTATAGGTGGTCTGAAACCGGGTTTTCAACGAATCGTTGCCTGCAATCGCCTCCCGGACCAGGTAGAGGTGAAGGCGGCTCCGGTCTCTGGAGTCTAACAGGGTTTCAAAAAATGCCGTGAGCAGTTGCTCCCAGGAAACCGGGGTCTTATCGTCAATCATGGAAAAGAGGACGGCGGAGATCTGTTTGATGTGGCGATCGGCGATATCAAAAATCAGATCGTTTTTACTGGCATAATAGTAGTAGAGAGTGCCTTTGCTCAGACCCGAGGCGGTTGAAATCTGGGCCAGGCTGGTTTTGTCCACCCCTTTTTCGCCGATCATGGCAATGGCCGTATCAATGATTTTCTGCCGGTTGTCCGTGCCGGACCCTTTTGCCGTCTTTGCCATTATCTTTCCTTTTGGTTTGATTCTGTCTCTTTTCCATGGTGATGGCCGAGACCGGACAATCATTTGCGCAAAATCCACACCCCATACAGGCCGACTCATTCGGAAGCAAGGGAAAGGGATGGGGATTTTTCTTTTTTTGAAGGGCCATATCCAGTGCACCGGCCGGGCAGGTGTCCTCACAGATACCGCAGGACATGCAGGTATCCAGGTCAATGACCGGCCGCGGCCAGTCCTTTCTTTTGACCCGCCGGACGATCATTCCGAAATCGTCCTCAACGGCCGATACCGGGCAGACCCGGCCGCAGGCACCGCAGCCGATGCAGTTTTCCGGATCAATGATGTGGCGCTCTTTTCTTTTGCCGGAGACGGCATTGGAAGGGCAGATGGTTTTACAGGCCCGGCATCCGGTGCATTCTGTGGTGATCGCATATGGCATTTGTTGGCTCCGTTGGTTGTCTAAAGTGTTGTACCCCGGTATTTGGGAAGTGTTATGAGATGGACGACACCCTGTCCGTGGTTGATTTGGAGGGAAATCCGGTATCCTTGTCCCATCCGAACTCTTGCCAATACTCGGACATCAGTGCATCGATATCCACGCTTCGCCCCCTGTTCGCCCCTTTTGTCTGGGCAGGCATCCCCAACAGCCGGTCATGGACCCGGTTCTCTTTCGGCAGGATGCCGTGCCGGATATTAAAGGCCTGTTTTAAATGCTGTATATCAGTACCGATCTCCATGTATTGATTCGGGGTCAGGTGCCAGCCGGTGGCCGCATTCAGCCAGTCAAAGATCCGGATCCGCTTGGCACCCAGAAATCCGCCGAACAGGCAGACGCCGGAGCCGTTCATCACGTTCATGAACTCTGAATTGGCCTTGCCTTTTCGGGCATGGTTGCGATCCGATTTATACTTGCTGTGTTTCATGAATATCGGTCCGAGCCGGGGGATCTTTTTTACGGTTTTCCACAACTGGTACATCTCATAGTAGAGCCAGGCACCGTTGGTATGCCGCCCGGGTGCGGGGTCGGCACTGTAATGGAGGGCAAAACCGGGATCATTCCTTGAGTCGTGCATGGCCGGTTCCTGGCCGCCGGCATCCAGAGCCAGTTTTTCCGCACCGTTACCGATCCGTTGAGCAGCCAGCTTGACACCGTCTGCCAGGATGTCACCGATCCCCTCCCGTGCGATCATCTTTTCAATCAGATAGGTGACGGCATCCGGGTCCCCCCATTTTAACCCGACCCCGTCCGTATCGGCCCGGGTGATGATCTTTTTTTCAAAACACTCCATGGCAAATGCCACCGCATGGCCGGCCGATATGCTGTCCATGCCCGCCCGGTTGAGCCGCTCATTAAGATAGAAGATGGTCTCCATGTCCGAATTCATGACAAACCCGCCCAATGAAAGCACGGTTTCATATTCGGGTTTATGGGTTTCGGTGTATTTCCCGGTTGTTTTACAGATACCGCCGCAGCCCAGCGGACAGGAATAACAATGGTATTTCATGGTCTCTTTTTCCCGGATGCGGTCCGGGTTGGATGTGCTGCTTTTAAAAAATCCCCAGTCTGCGCTGGAACCGTTCCAGTTTTTAATGGGTGCATCCCCCATCTCAACTGACATCTGGTTCATGGAGACGGTGCCCCATTTTCGCAGCAGCATTTTATATAAGAGCCCGTCCTGGGTGACTGCCCAGGGCATGATTCGCATGAGCGCCCCCAACGGTGCGGTCAATATTCCGGGAAGGAACGGGGGCTGAAACCGGACCCATTTGTTGCAGATCCGGCTCAGGCGTTTGATTTCATCCGGGTTGTGGGGAACAATCCGTTTGGTTCCGGCAAGGACCAGGGCTTTGAGCCGTTTGGACCCCATAACCGCTCCCAGGCCGGACCGGGCGGCCATGCGGCCTTTGTCCGTGGATACCCCTGAAATCAGGGACTGTTTCTCACCGGCCGGGCCGATGCAGGCCACCCGGGTGTTGGGGTTGTCATGTGTTTGGATCAGGGCGTTTTCCGTTTCCACGGCATCTTTGCCCCAGACCGCGGATGCGTCCCTGAGTTCCGCTGTGGTATCGTCCACGTAGAGATAAACCGGGGACGGGCTGATCCCTTTGAAAAAGATACCGTCCACGCCGCATCGTTTAATGGCCGGGGAAAACCGGCCCCCGCAGTTGGCTTCGCCCCATCCGCGGGTCAGGGGGGATTTGCCCGTAACCATCCAGCGGCCGGTAAACAGGGAGCCGGTGCCGGTGAGAAGGCCGGACACGAAACCGAGCATGTTATCCGGGCCCAGCGGGTCGGCATCTGCCGGAATCCGGTGGAACAGGATGTGGGCGGCAAGCCCCATGCCGGATAAAAAGGATTCATACACCGTGTGGGACACCGGTTCAGTTTCGATTGTTCCTGCGGACAGATCCACCAGCATGATCTTGCCCATATATCCTTTTCGCATCACTGTCATACAATGGTCTCCTATCCTTTTTTAATTTTAGACCGGTCCAGGGGCGTTCCCTGCCAGGCCGCCTCTGCAACCATGAGCCAGTCGTCGTAATCCACGTCCTCAGGATTGTAAAAGACCATGCCGTCTCCCAGGGCGGTTGTTGCGACTTCCGGCAGCCGTTCCCTCGGGACCAAGGGGTTGTGGTCCCGGTCTTTTAAATCTTTAAAGCAGACGGCATGCATCCCGTGGGTGGCCCGGCAGAGTTCCCGGTTGAAATCACGGATGCTCTCAATGGTTTTCAACGCCCTTTCATTTGCCGGGGTTTTTGCGTATGTTTCAGGCCCTGCCAGGGAAAAGAGAAGGTCAGCAATCCGGTCTTCAACCTTGTGAAGGTTGTATTCCAGACCGTAGGGCAGCAAAATGGCCATGCAGTTGCCATGGGGAACACGGCAGACCGACCCGAAGGAATGGCCCAGGGCGTGGACCATGCCCACCAGTGAATTTGAAAATGAGATCCCGGCCAGTGCGGCGGCCGTGGCAAGGGCCAGCCGGCCGTCTCTATCGTCGGGATTGGCGATCACGTTTAAAAGATGGTGTTTGATCATCTGGATGGCCTGTTTGGCATGGGTGTCACTCAGCGGGTTCTTTGCGAGCATGACACAGGCTTCCACGGCATGGGCCATGGCGTCCATGGCGGTTGCCGCCGTAATGTGGGGCGGCAGGGTACGGGTCATACGGGAATCGATAACGGCAACATCCGGCAATAAAAAATAGGACCCAAAGACCATTTTCCGGTTTTTTTCATGATCGGCGATGACGGCGGCCATGGTCACTTCAGATCCGGTTCCCGCAGTGGTTGGAACGGCAACCAACGGTTTGAGTTTCCTTTTTAACATCCCGGCGCCGGTGAACTGCATTAAATCGTCGGCCTTTTCCGAGACCAGGATGTTGATCCCCTTTGCCGTATCCAGAACAGAACCTCCGCCCACGGCAATGATGGCATCACACCCGGTTTCATTGTATACGGCGGCCAGCCGGTTGACCACGTTCAGATCCGAGTCCGGGGGAACGTCGTCTTCAATACGCTTTATAGAAAGCTGATCCCGGACGGCGTTGATCACCGTGTCCGCCAGACCGGCGGCTTTTACCCCTACGTCCGTCAGGATCATGGGACGGCTTGCCCCCATGGCGGACAAGCGTCCGGGGATTTCTTCCAGGGCGTCATGGCCGGCCACGATATTCACTCGGCAGCAAAATTCGTAATATTCGGGTATATACACGGTTGTCTCCTCTATTCCCTGTTGACGGCCGGATTGCCAAACGTTCGGAGCAGAATGGTTTTAATCTGATCCGAATCAGGGCCGGGCCGGTCACTATCTCCAATGGATTTTTCATGCAGGTGTGCTGCCGGATGGTCCGGATTAATTGAATCCATGCCGATATCACCCGGGGTTCGGACGGTGGTTCCGGAAGAGATGCGGTAAAGTTTATTTAACACAGCCCTGAGATGGTGAAGGGCCACATCGGAACGCTGACGGGCCGGTGTGGCGCTGAATTCATCCTGCCCGGAAAGGGGCAGCAGGAGTGTTTCCAGGTCATGGGGATCTGATGAAAGGACTTCAAGGACCTGGGGGAGTATCATCATCATGGCCTGGCCTTGAAAGAGAGAGTATCTGTCTGCGACGGCACAGCCCAGGTCCAGACAGGTCAAAGGACGGCAATTGGCCAGAAGGATTCCGGTGATGACCGATGCATGGGCCAGCCCGGCCAGATGGGGCTGCATCTCTCTGTGGGGTGATACGGTTGGGGTATCCGGATACCCTGAACGGTCGAGCAGGGCAAACAGGCTGGACCGGATCAGCCGGATTCCGGCTTCGGCATAGGCGGCTGCCGGAGGATTGCCGGAGAGCACAAACGTCTCGCAATAGACGGCCATGCCGGTCAGGGCCGAATCAATGACCTGGGCGAGGTCTTGTTCTGCAAACACGGCAGGGTCGATCAGGGCGATATCCGGGACCAGATCCGCCCTTTTAAAAGTCCGGTCGTTGAACCGGGCTGTACAATCCGTTTCCCAACCGGTTCCCGCACCCGTGGGAAGATAGGCAAAGGGCATCAGCGGTTCTGACGCAGGCTGTCCAATGGCCGGTTTTTTTAAAATGCCGGGGCCGAAGGAGACCGCCATGTTCAGTACTTTGGCGGCATCAACAAGGGATGATCCGCCCAGGGCGATGATGCTGTCGAATCCTTTGTCGATAAAGGTCTGGTAACAGGCTTTGAGCATCTCCATGTCAAAGCCCCCGTCCGGATGTTTGCCCGATTTGTTATCCGATTTTCTATCGGGGGCCGTGCAGATACCCAGGGTCATGCCGGATTCCCTGAACGCCCGGATGAGCGGCTGGGTGGAGCCGGACCGCTCCGCGTCGCGGCTCTGGAGTACAAAGGGCTTTTGAGATCCCATTCCGGCCAGGTCAAAGGGCAGGTGGGAGAGGGCATGCTTTCCAAAACCGGTTTTTGTCCGGCATAGAAAGTTGAATCGGCTGAGGTTCATAAACCGGTCTCCTTTATCTTCCGATAAGGGTTCGAATGTATACCAGGGCCCGATCCACGGTGTGCCGTTTAAGCGACCATTCGGGATATCGCTTAATGGCCCGCTTTGCAATGAATCTGGGCAACAGGTAGACCTGGACGATATCCAGGATCCGGACGGCAGCACAGGCCTGGGGCACATCGCCGCTGACAATCATCCGGTCCCTGGCATTGGCTGTGGGGGTGCTTTCTTCAAAGGTTAACAGGACAAAAAACAGGGCCATGCTCTTCAGGGTCATTTGAAGGTGGACCTCCTGTTTGTCTATATCGGAACCAAGGTATCTGACAATGCCCTGGTCGTCTTTTCCAATCACCATATAGGGTCCCCGGGGGAATGCACCCAAGGAAAAAGTGTAGGTGCCGGGCATGCGGTCAAACTCTTCCCTGACCTCCCGGTCCACGCGGGATGCGGCCTGGATGGCCCTTCCCAGGAACCAGAGCAGGATGATCAGGTACGTGCGATGGAAGATGTTTTTTTGGGGTGCAACCTCTGTGAACGCGTCCATGGTCCTCCTGCTTTAACGGGTTTGTATCGTATTGAAATCATCAGTCGGTCGATCGACTGACTGAGTAATTAAACGCCATTTTAAATGTCGGGTCAAGCCTTTTTTTGTCGGCCCTTTCAGAGACTTGACATTATTAAGGCCTTTTTTTCGGAACATATTTTTGTCATTTGCTATAATGCGGAGCATCTTTCGCGGTAATTGAAAGCAAGGAATGCCTGTGATAAGACCGTGGCATATCCGGGATTTATGATTTTTTTCTTCAACCGTTTGATAACTATGAAAAAAGGCAGCGTATGAATATTGCATTTCTATATGAGCACCCCTCATGGTCGGATTCCCTGATTCAAACGTTCCGATCCAATGGAATCCATTTAAAGCAGATCAATATGGCCGATCTTGTTTTCTGTCCGGATGACGGACCGCCTGATTTTGATTTTGCAATCAACCGGGTGAATATCATGCCGTCTGCCGGTCGAAACCCGTCTGTTGTATTTCATACGCTCCATTACCTGACCTGGCTTGAAACCATGGGGGTAGAGGTAATTAACGGCAGCCGAGCCCATTTTGCCGGGGCT
>JANQML010000395.1 GCA_028280105.1 Desulfobacula sp.
TACGGCATGACCCACGGTGCAGCCAAGCTGGTGGAGGCCTTTGGCGACCCCTCTCAGAAAAAGAAGTATATGAAAAATATGTTCAGCGGCAAATGGGGGGGAACCATGCTGTTGACGGAACCCGAAGCCGGTTCCGATGTGGGAGCGCTGACAACCGTGGCGGTTAAAAAAGAGGACGGGACCTATTCCATCAAAGGGTCAAAGATCTTTATTTCCGCAGGAGAACACGACCTGTGCGACAACATCATTCACCCGGTCCTGGCCCGGATAGAGGGGGCACCTGCCGGCACCCGGGGCATCTCTTTATTCCTGGTTCCCAAATACCATGTAAATGAAGACGGCACCCTGGGGGCATTTAACAATGTGGTCTGCACCGGGATTGAGCACAAGATGGGAATCCACGGCAACGCGACGGCATCCTTGTCCCTGGGGGAAAAAGGGGACTGCGTCGGCACCCTTCTGGGTGAGGAGAACAAGGGCATGCCCGCCATGTTTAAAATGATGAACGAGGCAAGGGCGTTTGTCGGAATGCAGGGATTTTCCGTAGCATCCGCCTCTTATATGTATGCCCTTGACTATGCCAGAAACAGACTCCAAGGCAGACCGGCCGGTTCGGCCAAGGATGCATCGGCAAAAAGCGTCGCCATTATCAACCATCCGGACGTGAAACGCCAGCTTTTGAACATGAAGGTATATACCGAGGGGATGCGGTCCTTGATCTATTACTACGCCAAATGCCAGGACATTGTCCATACCACGGATGACGAGCGTCTCAGATCGGATACAGCCGCCTTAATTGAAGTGTTGACCCCGATTGTCAAAGGATATGTAACGGATAAATCCCTGGAGGTGTGCTCCCACGGAATTCAGGTATACGGCGGATACGGGTATGTCAGAGAATATCCCGTGGAACAGCTGATGCGGGATTCAAGGATTTTTATGATCTATGAAGGGACCAACGGTATCCAGGCCATGGATCTGATCGGACGGAAACTGGCCATGAACGGCGGAAGCAGCTTCGCTTACTTTATCGATCAAATGAAAAAGACGGTGGAAACGGCCCAAGGGGTTAACGGCGTTGACATCCTGGCTCAAAAAGTATTGGATGCACTTTCCCGGTTTGAAACGGTTTCCCGGGATCTGTCGGTGCGAATGCAGTCGGAAAACATGGCCAACGCACTCTCTTTTTCCCACCCGTTCCTGGAAGTGGCCGGTGATATGGCCTTTGCCTGGATGCATTTATGGCGCGCAACCATTGCCGCGCCCAAGCTTGAGAAAAAAGCAGGCAGTTTAAACAGAGAAACGGTGGCGCAAAAGGTGACGAAAAACAGAGATGCCGCCTTTTATGCGGGTCAGATGGAATCCGCCAGATTTTTCATTCTCACGCTGCTTCCGGCAACCGTGGGTAAAATGGCAGCCATAACAGAAGGGGCGACATGCGTGGAAGATATCGCAGACATCTCTTTCGGATCAAAATAGTTCCCGGCAACGCCTCCCCGGAAGACCGCGGGAGGCTTTGAACCGGAATCGGAACAGACAGCCCCGCCTAATCCCGGAGATCTGATGATAAGATTTGTTTGCATAAAGATTTTTGGGCGAACGACATGGAAATGGGTTGAAAAGCAAGAGGGGTGAATTTGAGGTTGATACAGAATTTAGCAGGGAGGTTCTCTGCCTATCGTTCCGACCGATAGGGGTACCAGTCAGAATTTCGGAGCCGGTCCACTTTCAATATGACGATTTCACAGGTGGCAGTATTGAAAACAACTTTCCTGCCCAACTCGCCGCCAATGTCTTCTGAAATGATTTTAATCCTGGATCCGTTCAAAATATCCCGGGCTGCTTTAAAATTTTCTCTTCCCACATTCCGGCTCGATTCTTTGGGGTTAAAAGCACCTCCGAAAATCTGGGCCCGCATTTTAGACAGATCCGCCCCATTGGATTTCATCATTCGGATCAATGTGACGATGGCAATGTTGCCGTATTGGGCGGTGGCCTTTTCCTTGGTATCAGCATATGGATACAAAAAATGATTCATCCCCCCGATTTTAAGAGACCGGTCCCACAAACTGACGGCAACCGATGATCCCAGGACGGTAGAAATGGCGGTGGGTTTTGCAGGCAGATAAATAAATCCGGGTTTTAGAAAATAGTCTATAGGTGCTGGCGTGCTTGAATTCTGTGACATTATTTCTCTTTATTGGCACACGACATAACCATGGTTAACCTCATTCATAAAAACAGCAATTTGTTATTTAGAAGAGTTCCTTCAGCTCTACCCGTTTCTTACCCTATTTAAACCCGTATGGCAAGTCATGAATCTCCTGATCGCCAGCTTAGATATTGCAGACTCAAACCATTTGTGATAATAGTAAATACTTGATGCAACGACGGATTTTAACCCACGCATGAATATCAAAACAATCCACTGAAACGAGGCATTGATGGAGACCAACTCCGGTATACGAATCGGGCATCTGAAAATTGTTGACCACTTGATTCTGGGAATCTCGGACCTGCGCATTAAAAACGGGCAAACACGTCTTTCCGATACCGATGCCACCGCCTGTGCCATGCATTCATGGAGCCAGGTCAGCGACAGCCTGGTATCCGGGGAGATCAATGCTGCATTTATGCCTGCTCCCACTGCCATGCGTCTGTACGCACAGGGGGTGAAGATCAAGCTGCTCATGTTTGTCCACCGATCCGGCTCCCGGATTCTCAAAAATGCAAAGGCCGAGATTCAATCCATTGCCGACTTTAAAGGCAGAACATTCCTGGTCACATCGCAATACACTATACAAACCATGCTTCTTTACAGTCTTCTGACATCTGCCGGACTCAGCTTTGGCCCCCATGGAGATACAACCGCCGATGTCAGCCAAGAGACGGTTCCCCCCCACCTGATGCACGAAATGGTACTGCTTGATACAGACACGGATATCGGCGGATTTGCCGTTGCGGATCCATTTGGCGCCCGTTCCATGGACTCGGGCAAATCCACCCTGGTCTGCACCACCGACAGCCTGTGGAAAAATCATCCCTGCTGCGTCTTTGTCGTTAAAGAAAATCTGTTGGAGAATCATACACCAATCGTCAGCGACCTGATTTCGCTGTTTATCGATACGGCAACCCGCATTGACCGGGGGATGGACCAAGAGACAGCGGACCTGGCGGAAACCTGCCTGGAGGAATCGGCGGCAGCCATCAGCCGGATGATTGCAGAAACCCGAATATCTTTTAACCCCGAACACCTGGTGCCGGACATGGATGCCCTGAATATGATTCAAACATATATGACCGACACCATGCGCCTGTTTGATGACCCAATCGATATCGTCCCGCTTATCGATAACAGATTGATTTCAACTTTAACGTCCATGGGAATCTGATTGTGAAAATCGAGATAGAAAGAGTTACCAAGACCTATACCAAGTCAAAAAATACCGAATATGTCGTACTTAAAAACATCAGTTTTTCCATTGAAGCCGGTGACTTTGTGATCATACTGGGTGAATCCGGATGTGGAAAAACAACCCTGCTCAACCTGCTGGCCGGCCTGGAGCAACCGACAACCGGAACGATACGTGTTGACGGAGAAACGCTCAGCGGAATCCATCCCTCGCGCTCGATGCTCTTTCAGCAACCCACATTGATCCCCTGGCTCAGTGTCAGGGAAAACGTGGCCTATGGATGCAAATTAAGAGGAGACACCGAAGAACTGGACTACCGGGTCAGCCAGTTTCTTGAAATTATCGGAATTGCAGGATTTCAGGATGCAAAACCCAATCAGCTCTCATTGGGCATGGCCCAGCGGGTCTGCCTTGCAAGAGCCCTGGTGGGTCACCCGGCAGCCCTGTTGCTGGATGAACCGTTTGCATCTCTGGACACCTTCACCCAGGCCCACATCCAGGAGGAGCTGGTCAACCTGTGGCTGTCTGAAAAATTTACAGCCGTGTTCGTCACCCACGATATTGATGAAGCCATCTGTCTTGGCAATAAAATCGTCCTGCTGGCCGGGGAACCGGCAGATATAAAAGATACCTTTGATATCGATATGCCCTATCCCAGAAACCGGAACACCCCCGGTTTCAAAGATATAAGAACCCAAATTCTTGAAAAATTTAAAAATTCATATCTTGCTAAAAGGAGTCTGTTATGAATCCGTTTGCAAACCTGTCCCGGCGTGAATTTCTAAAATCCACGGCAGCAGCCTGTTCAGGGCTGTTCATCCCAAATGCGGCAAAGGCCTTTACCGGACAGGAGACCTTAAAAATCGGATACCTTCCCATTACCGATGCCACCCCGCTTCTGGTTGCCCACAGCCTGGGATATTTCAGCGATGAAGGGATCGATGCTGAGAAACCGGTCATGGTCAGATCCTGGAATATTCTGACCGAGTCATTTCTTGCCGGCAAATTTAACTTAACCCATATGCTCTTTCCCATCCCGGTCTGGATGCGCTTTAAACAGAACATCCCGGTAAAGGTGCTGGCCTGGAATCACACCAACGGCAGTGCCGTTACCGTTCACGGTAATTCAAACATTTTCCGTTTTAAAGACTTTGCCGGAAAACAGGTGGCTGTTCCTTCCTGGTATTCGATGCACAATCTGATTCTGCAGATGGGGTTGGCACAGCAGGGGCTGAAACCGGTTCTCAAAACTCCGGGGAGCCGGCTTGAAAAAGATGAAGTCAACCTGTTTGTCCTGCAGCCCCCGGATATGCCCACAGCCCTTTTGGGGAAAAAAGTCGACGGTTATATCGTTGCCGACCCTTTTAATGCCCTGGCTCAACTAAAATTCAAGGCCAGAATCATGAGATTCTCCGGTGACATTTGGAAAAATCATCCCTGTTGTGTTATTGTATCCCATGAGACCTTTATCAAAGAAAATAACGGGTTGGTTCAAAAAGCGATAAATGCCATTGTCAGAGCACAGGAATGGTGTATGAACAATCCCAGCGAAACGGCCCATCTGCTGAGCCGTGACGGAGAAGGGTATCTTCCGGTATCCAAAGAGGTATTAAACAAAGTTTTTGAAAATCCGTCCGCCGACGAACTGGTCCATCCGGAATGGAATGTGCCACGGATCGGTTTCCAGCCGTTTCCATTCCCATCGGCCACCCGGTTTATTATTGACCAGATGAAAAAAACAAAGGTGGAGGGGGACACGGTCTTTCTTGACCTTCTGGATACGGCAACAGGTGCTGCCGAACTGGTCGATGACCGGTTTATAATGAAAACCCTGGATGAAACCGGCGGTATTAACCGGTTCTGCAATTGTAATCTGGAAAAACCATATACAAGGGAAGAAGTCGTTGAAATCAGTTAACCGATTCATCTACAAAGACCCCAAACAGGTCGGTCTCAATGCCGTGTTTGGAAATCGCGAGTTTGGATGGAAATTTGAAATCATCGGATTGGTTCTCTTTTTTATCCTCTGGGCCGTCGTGGCTCAACTGATTTTCAGCCGGCCCGGTTTTGAGCAGTTTAGCGGATTCCTGCCGGGTCCGACTCTGAATGCACTGATAGCGGCAACCCAGGACAGCCGGTTCTGGGTTTCGGTCTTTGTCAGTCTGGAACGGATTCTGGTCGGTATTTTCCTGGCCGCGCTGATCGGTATTCCTATTGGTATTCTCGTCGGGTTTTATCCCAGATTTCGCAGTCTTTCGTACTCGTCCATTCAGTTTGTAAGAATGATCAGTCCCCTTTCATGGATGCCCATTGCCCTTCTCTTGTTCAACAGTTTTGAGACCGCTGTTTATTTTTTGATTGTAATGGCTACGATTTGTCCTATAATACTGAATACAACCATCGGTGTTTTAAATATTAATCCCCAGTGGATCAAAATGGCATTAAATCAGGGAGCAAGCAATATCCAGCTGATTCGTACGATTATAGTACCTGCCTCCCTGCCTTCTATGCTTACCAGTTTGAGACTGGCTCTCGGGGTGGCCTGGATTGTCCTTGTTCCGGCTGAATTTTTAGGTGTTTCCAGCGGACTCGGATATCTGATAAACGATGCCAGAGATACCATGGAATATGACAAACTCATGGCGATGATTATCGCCATCGGGATTCTTGGCTTCTCCCTGGACAGAATTTTTCAAAAACTCCAGCAGACATTCAGCTGGTCTTGGAACGAATAATTGATAATGAATTTCTAATATATTAGTTTAAAACTTTAAGGAGTGTTTCTATGGCGGTAAATCCTAACATTAAAATCGTTGTTGCAGATGACTCGGGCACCATGCGCATCATGTTCAAACAGATATTAAAAAAAGCCGGTTACGAAAATCTGGTGGTCGCCGTCAATGGTGTCGACGGAGTTGAAAAGGTCAAGGCCGAAAAACCAGACCTGGTCATCAGTGACTGGAACATGCCTCAAATGGACGGCCTTGAATTTTTACAAGCCCTCCGGCAGATGGATGAATTCAAGAACCTGCCCTTTATCATGGCCACGGCTCAATCCGATAAAGGCCAGCAAAAAGCGATAATGGATGCCGGCGGCAACGGCCACGTTCCAAAGCCCTTTGATGAGGAGCAGATCGGAACGGCCATAGAAAAAGCCATGTCCGGAGATTTCGGACCCGGGGAACGCGTGGTAAAACAACGGCAGATGATGGGTGGAAAAGTCGAACTCAATGTTGCCCACATCCAGATTACGGACCACCTGGCTTTAGGCGCCTTGAAACACCGGATCGAACAGGGGGATCTCGAACCCAGGTATTTTGATCTGACCACCGACCTGAAAACCGGGTGGAATCCGATTCAGGAAGGACTAGAAAACGGAGAAATTGACTGTGCCTTTGTTCTGGGCCCCATTGCCATGGACTTATTTGCCTATGACTCGCCCATTAAACTGGTCCTGTTTGCCCATAAAAACGGTTCCACGTTTATACGGTCCAGACATTATGACCACCGGTTTGACTCGCTCCAGAGTTTTTACAAATACAAAGTCGTGGATATTCCGCACAAAATGTCCATCCACCACATGCTGGCACATCAATTTTTAAAAGAATTGGGATTGAAGCCGGGTGTACCGGGTAAAAAGGCGATCAACGTCCGGTTCGAAGTGGTTCCGCCCATTAAAATGCCCGGTATCATGAAAGAGAACGAAGATGTAGCCGGGTTCATGGTTGCCGAGCCTGTTGCCACCAAAGCGATTGTCGGCGAAATCGGCAACCTCGAGTTCTACTCCGCTACCCGGTGGGAAAATCACCCCTGCTGTGTGGTTGCCATGCAGGAGGATTTTATTCAAAAATTTCCCGATGCTGCCCAGGAATTTGTCTCCATGCTGGTTGACACCGGTGAATATATTGAAAACGATAAAATCAGAGCCGCCCGAATCGCGGTGAATTTCCTTGATCCCGAAGGGAAGATGGGTTTGAATCCGGATGTGCTTAAAAACGTTTTCTCACAGCCATTGGCCATTCGATGGGACGGACTATATCCCGATGCAGAAGATCTGGATAAAATCCAACGGTACATGCATGATGTCATGGAAATCGGAAAAATCATTGACTTGGACAAATTTATTGACAGTTCCTTTGCCGATGAAGCATATCGATAATTTTCCAACAGGAGTAGTTCAATGAAAATAACGGATCCGGATGTCATCAAAAACGGAGAAAAAGATCTGATCGAAGCCATCAAGGAAGATCTGGATCTTGCAGCCGTAAAAGAGATCCTAAAAGAACAGATTGCCCGAACCGTGCTCACGGCAAAAGGCGGAGAAATTGTGGTACATGACAATCAGATTGCCTTTCGTATTGATTTTGATTTAAACCTGTCCGGAAGCCTGATGTTTGACAGAGCGGGGAATTATATTTCACAGACTCCCTCTGTACCGGATCCGGATGATTCTGAATCGGAAGATCTTGAAAATCTGAACATTGATGATTTAAGCATTGACGATGCCATGGTAGAACTGGGGCCCGGAACAGATACCGATGTGATTCTTGATGATGATTTTCTTGCCTTAGATGACTCTGATGAAGATGACTCTGCTGACCTGCTCGACTCTGATCTGACCGGCGAAGAATTTTCCGGACTTGAACATGAAACACTTGATAGAGACCCGCCCCCGGATGCTGCAACTCAAACCGATGAAATCGCATCTGATGCCGATGAGCCGGATTTCGACCCGCTTGATTCCGATACCGGAGATGACCTTGACGATCTTTTGGAAAACGGCAACGATAACGAATTACCGGATGAAACAATCTCCAAAGAAGATATCCCGGAATCTGAAACAGATCTCTCATCTTTGGTTGACGATGTGGACCCGGAAATGTCTCTTGATGACGACATGACGGATATCCTGCAGGAGAGCCAAAATTTTTGGGAACAAAAGAAGGATTCATAAACGCTTAAGGGTGCCCAGTAGGCGCCCTAATCCATTAAAGGAGACAGCCATATATGTCCAGCCCGAATGATCCTGCCGATGCGGTCAATATCGAAGAACTCAAAGAGATCATGGATGATGACATGGAACTCATCCGGGAATGTTTCACCGAGTTTGTCAAGGACTGGCCCCTTTTATACGTTCAGATAAAAGGGGCGGTCATGGAAAAAGACGGGCAGATATTGGATGAAACCGCACATAAACTAAAGGGAACCCTGAAATACCTTGCTGCAGAGGATGCCGCAAATGCGGCGCTTATGATGGAGTCGGCAGGCAGGGATAATGATTTTCAGGAAATTGACACCAAGCTGGATACCCTTAAAAACGAATGCCAAAAAGTAATTGAATATATCAGGGGATTCACCCCCTAGCAAAAATCCGCTCTCCTGTCCGTTCTTATCTGAAAATCAAACCCTGCCGGACATCTTTTTCCGGAGTTACACCCTGCCCTTTGTCGGGCAGATCTCGTACAGGGGACACCAGCTGCATTTGGGTTTTTTCGCATCGCATATCTCCCTTCCAAAATAGATCAACTGAAGAGACAGATCATTCCAGGAAGACTCGGGAATGATCTTCATTAAATCAAATTCAATCTTTACCGGATCTTTTTCATCGGTCAGTCCCAGCCGCCGGGAAATTCTCAATACGTGGGTATCCACAACAATGGTTTGATGACCAAAGGATACTGATCGTACCACGTTGGCCGTCTTCCGTCCCACACCGGGCAATTGAGTCAGCAGTTCGATATCATCGGGAACCACTCCGCCATGCCGATCCAGCACCGCCTGGGAACAGGCTTTGATATTCTTGGCCTTGTTATTGTAAAAACCGGTGGAAAAAATGATCTGTTTAATCTTTGACAAAGGGGCTGCCGAAAGGGATTCAGGGTCGGGAAAGGTTTTAAATAGGTTCCGTGTCACCTTATTGACCTGTTTATCGGTACACTGTGCCGACATAATGGTGGCGATGAGCAACTGAAACGGTGTTTCGTGCTCAAGTTGGGTATTGACAACCGGATACCGGTCTTTTAAGGTCTCAAGTATTTTACGGACATCTGTTCGGTTAATTTTCATAACAGGGTTATATATGAAGACAGATAAAACCTCAAGACGGATTCAAGGCCTCGGGCTCTGTTCCGGCGGTCTGGACAGCATATTGTCCGCACTGATTCTCAAACGACAGAATATCGACGTATCCTGGGTCTGCTTTGAAACCCCATTTTTTTCCTCAACAGCGGCTGAAAAAGCTTCCCGGATGACCGGCATTCCGTTAACCGTTCTTGATATCACGGATGCGTATATGGAGATGATGAAGAATCCTAAAGCCGGATTTGGAAAGAATATGAACCCCTGCATGGACTGCCATGCCCTGATGTTTGCCAAAGCAGGCGAACTGTTAATGGAAAAAGGATTTGATTTTTTGTTCAGTGGTGAAGTGGTGGGGCAGCGGCCCAAATCACAGAACAAAAATTCCCTGCGGTACGTGGAAAAAAACTCGGGATTTGACGGACAGATCCTGCGGCCGCTATGCGCCAAACGGTTGCCGGAAACCCGTGTGGAGCAACAGGGGCTGGTGGACAGAAACCGGCTTCTCGATATTTCGGGAAGAAGCCGGAAGGTCCAGATGGAATTGGCCCGGGAATTCGGCATCACCGACTACCCCTCCCCGGCCGGGGGATGTCTGCTCACCGACCCCGGATTCTCAAACCGGCTGAAAGATCTGATGGAAGTGCAGAAAATATATCACACCCGAGAGCTTTTCTTTCTGAAAAACGGCCGACATTTCAGGCTGGATGAAAAGACAAAGGTGATTGTGGGAAGATCAAAGTATGACAACAGATATTTACTGAAACATGTTGATACAAAAAACGATGTCCTGATCAGACACGCCGATCTGCCCGGACCGGACGTCATCTTCACAGGAGATGCCCACGCAGAAAATCTGAAAACCGCGGCCATGATCTGTGCGGCGTATACCAAAGCCAAACCCGGGGAAACAAGCAAGATAACCATTACACGAAATGGTAAAAAACAGACCCTCTGCGTGACAACCTTCGCAGCATCAACATTTAAAAACCTGATGATTTGATGTAATGGCGTCCCTGCTGTATTACAACGAGCCGTTATTCACCCCTATTTAGAGCTTGAAAGCCAGTCAATGAGAAACACAGGATCATCTAAAATAATCATTCCAGCAGCCTGGCCTTGAGCTGCCCGCAGGCAGCAGAGATATCATCCCCTTTGCTTTTCCTTACAATGGCCGTCATACCGGCATCCAACAACACCTTCAAAAACCGGCTGACAGTCTCTTTTGAAGGCCGTCCAAAATCACTTTCACCGTGCTCATTGTAGGGAATCAGGTTGACTTTGGCTTTGGTCTTAATCTTATTTAACTTCAATAACCGGACCAGCTGCCGGGCGTCTTCAGCCGTATCATTCACCCCCCGGATCAGGATATATTCAAATGTAATCTTGTTCCTGGGTTTCATTTGAAACTTTTGACAGGCGTCCATCAATTGCGTTAGTGGGTATCTCTTGTTTACGGGCATCAGGCAGGACCGCATCTCATCGGTTGTTGCGTTCAGGGATACGGCAAGATTGACATCCGTATCCAGTCCCAGTTGTATGATCTTGGGGACCAGGCCTGCGGTTGAGACGGTTACCCGCCTGTTTGAAAATTTCAATCCGTAATCGCTGTCAGTAATAATGCTCAGCGCCCGGATCAGATTGTTATAGTTAGCCAGCGGCTCTCCCATGCCCATGAAAACCAGGTTGGAAAGCGCCAGCGGATCGATCCCTTTATCCATTAAAAAAAAACGGGCATCCCTTATCTGACAGATGATTTCCGACACAGTCAGATTTCTGACCCACCCCCCTTTGGCGGTCAGGCAGAATTGACAATTTTGGGCACACCCGACCTGGGAGGAGACACACAGGGTATAGTGATCCTTTTCAGGAATAAGAACCGATTCGATATGGGCATCATCCTCCAGCCGGAACAAGTATTTCTCCGTGGTATCCGCTGAAACCTCATGGGCCTCCAGGTCCAGCCGCCTGATCGTAAAATTCTCTTCCAGCATCTGGCGCATCGGTTTTGAAAGATCCGTCATCTGCCCGAAAGCATCAACCTGCCGGATATACAACCACTTGAATATCTGCCCGGCTCTAAAGGAGCGGACCCCTTTATTTTCAAGCCATTGACTCAGCTCTTCCCGGGTAAAATCAAATATATTTTCCATCTTTTTTTATCTGTTAAAAATTAATATTTTCTTGACATAACACGAATTTTACACTAAATTCAATGATTTGATTTGACAATTGCAAGGTTGGTCTTTTTATGTTTGATAGTTTGAGCGACAGACTCGACTCGGTCTTTAAAAAGCTGAAAGGTCACGGCACCCTGAATGAGAAGAACATCGAAGATGGTCTCAAACAGGTCCGTATGGCATTACTTGAAGCAGATGTCAACTACAAGGTTGCAAAAACCGTTATCTCAGATATAAAAGAACGGGCCCTGGGCCAGGAGGTGATGCAGAGCCTCACACCCGGCCAGCAAGTGATAAAAATTGTAAATGACGAGTTCACCAGAATGATGGGCTCCGAGCATCAGGATCTGAATCTTGACCGGGATGGATTGGGTTCTGTCATGCTCATTGGCTTGCAGGGATCGGGTAAAACCACCACTGCCGGAAAGCTGGCCCTGTACCTGAGGAAAAAAGGTAGGAAACCGTTTCTGGTTCCGGTGGACGTATACCGGCCGGCAGCAATCGATCAATTAAAAAAGATTGGTAAACAACTGGATGTTCCGGTGTTTCCGTCCACCACGGATATGAAACCGCTGACCATCTGCCAGGATGCAAAAACAGCGGCCCGGGAACACGGTTACGACACGCTCTTGCTGGATACGGCCGGACGGCTGCATCTGGATGAAGAATTAATGGCAGAGCTGGTCAATATCAAAAAGGGGATCAACCCGTCTGAAATCCTTTTTGTTGCAGATGCCATGACCGGGCAGGATGCCGTCAACATTGCCGGATCATTCGATAAAGCATTGGATCTGGATGGGGTTGTACTGACAAAAATGGATGGGGATGCCCGGGGCGGGGCTGCACTTTCCATCAAAGCGGTCACAGGCAAGCCGCTGAAGTTTATTGGTGTGGGCGAAAAATCAACGGCTTTGGAAGCATTTCATCCCGACCGGATGGCCTCCAGGATACTGGGAATGGGAGACACGCTCTCATTTATCGAAAAAGCGGCAGATGCCGTTGACCAGAAAGAAGCCCTGGCCCTTGAAAAAAAGCTGAGGAAAAATGCCTTTACCCTGGAAGATTTCAAAAATCAAATGAAATCGGTTCGGAAAATGGGATCGGTTAAAGACCTCATCGGCATGCTGCCGGGTATGAATAAAAAGCAGCTCAAAGGCCTGGATATAGACGATAAGGAATTTGTAAAACTAGAGGCGATCATCAACTCCATGACACCGGCGGAACGGCGTCAGCACACGATCATCAAGGGATCGCGGAAAAAAAGGATTGCCAACGGAAGCGGAACAACGGTTCAGGATGTCAATAAACTTCTGAAAAGCTATTCTGCCTCAATGAAAATGGTTAAGAAATTTAATAAAGGCGGCATGCGTTCGCTGAAAAACATGCTGCCGTTTTAAGGAGAGAAAAAAGAGTATGGCCGTAAAAATCAGATTGACAAGAAAAGGAACAAAGAAAAAACCGTTTTACAGAATTGTGGCGGCAGATGTTGAATGCCCCCGTGACGGAAGGTTCCTGGAACTTTTAGGCACTTACGACCCAATGGTCGAACCGGCTGCCATTACCCTGAAAGAAGAGAGGATTCAGTATTGGCTGGGTGAAGGCGCCGAACCGACCACTACCGTGAAAAGTATTTTGAAAAAACAAGGGGTTGCCCGGGCTTAATATCCTGTTCAACACGCACCGAAGCGCACATACCCTGTACGCTCAACACCATGTAAAGGAGTTCCCATATGAAAGAGCTGATAGAATATATTGCTAAAGCACTGGTAGACAATCCGGATCAGGTTCAGGTTTCCGAGGTTGTGGGTGACCAGACCACTGTTTTAGAGCTCAAGGTTGCCAAGGAAGACCTGGGCAAGGTGATTGGGAAACAGGGAAGATCGGCACGGGCCATGCGAACCATTTTAAGTGCGGCATCGACCAAACTTAAAAAACGAACGGTTCTAGAAATTATTGAATAAAAAATGAACAGGGCCGATTCGTTTACCATCGGAAAGGTAACCGGTGTCCACGGACTCAACGGCAACTTAAAGGTCTGGTCGTTTGCACAGTCCGTCGATACGTTCGGTGCCGGCAGTATGGTTCTTTTAAAAATGGAAAACAGGTCCGGTAAAGATTACAGGATATTGAATGCGACTGCCTATAAAAAAGGCGTTCTCTTATCCCTTGAAGGGGTGGACAACCGGAACTCGGCTGAAGATCTGGTGGGTTGTGAGATTCGAATCAGCCGGGATCAATTGCCCGAACCCGAGGAAGATTCATGGTTCTGGCAGGACCTGATCGGTTTAAAGGTTGTGGATGAATCCAGAGGGGATTTGGGAGTTGTTGCCGATATTTTTCCCACCGGGGCCAACGATGTTCTCGTGGTCCGATCCGGCAACCGGACATCTGAAACAGGTGAAATCCTTGTTCCCATGCACCGGCATTTTGTGCGGGACGTAAATCTGGACAACCAGGTGCTGACCACCCGGCTGCCCGAGGATTATGAATGAAATTCTCCGTCCTGACCCTGTTTCCGGAGATGGTGGACCCATTCTGGAACAACGGTATGATCGCACGCGGTATTGAAAAAGGTTTGATATCCGGTAATTGCATCAATATCAGGGATTTTTCAACCGACCGTCACCATACCGTTGACGACCGGCCCTATGGGGGCGGAAGCGGCATGGTCATGAAACCCGAACCGCTGAAAGAGGCGGTTCATTCGGCCAAAGCCGGGAACCCGGATGCCAGAGTCATTCTGATGAGTCCCCAGGGTACCCGCTTCGATCAGCCGCTGGCGGAACGGTTTGCAGAAGAAGAAAAGGGGATGGTTTTTGTCTGCGGACGCTACGAAGGCATTGACGAACGGATCGTTGACGGATTGATCGATGAAGAGATCTCCATTGGAGATTTTGTTTTGACCGGGGGAGAGCTGGCAGCGATGGCGGTCATCGATTCAGTGGCCCGCCTGATTCCCGGCGTGCTGGGTTCCGACGAATCGTCAAAATCGGATTCATTCACAGACGGCCGGCTGGAATATGCCCAGTATACCCGGCCGGAAGATTTTCAAGGGAACCGGGTTCCCGGGGTGCTGCTTTCGGGCAATCATGAAAGAATCCGCCAATGGAGAAAGGCATCATCCATTAAACGGACCTTTCTCAAGCGGCCGGATCTGCTTGACAATGCATCTTTGGATGAGGAGGAGAAAACCATTTTGCGGCGCTGGTGCAGGGAGCTGGAAGCACTTGTCAGAAATTAACCTTTACGTGGCGTTGATCCATTACCCGGTAATCAACAAAAAAGGGGTGTCTGTCGGCTCGGCCCTGACCACCATTGATCTGCATGATATTGCACGGGCATCGGCGACGTTCGGGGTAAAGGGATTTTATGTGGTCACGCCCTACCAGGATCAGATTGAACTGGCCCGGGAACTGATCAGCCACTGGACCTGTGGAAAAGGGGGTGTCATCAACCCGGACAGAAAGCAGGCGTTAAGGCTGATCCGGTTGGCACACGATTTTGATCAGACGATTGGTGAAATTGAAGAAGAATGCGGTAAGCCGGTGGTTGCGGTTGCCACCAGTGCAAAAGAGACCGGTAAAGGAATCAGCCTGAACCGGCTGCAACACCAACTTAAGAATAAAGCCCCCCATCTGCTGGTTTTCGGAACCGCCTGGGGGCTGGCCAAAGAGCTTATAGACCGATGTGATCATATTCTTGAACCGATAACAGGGAATACAGAGTATAATCATCTCTCTGTCCGCTCTGCCGCTTCAATATATTTAGACAGGATTATAAATGACAGATAGAAAAAAGGTTCTGGTCTGTCAAATGAGAAGGATTTAGGAGGAAACATGGACAACATAATCAAAAATTTAGAAAAAGAACAGATGCGTCTGGATATCCCTGATTTTGATTCAGGAGATACGGTAAAGGTACATGTAAAAATCAGAGAAGGGGAAAAGGAACGGATCCAGGTATTCCAGGGTGTGGTGATTAAAAAAACCAAAGGGTTTGCCAGTGCCCGCTTTACAGTAAGAAAAATTTCCGGCGGCATCGGAGTCGAAAGAATATTTCCGCTTTACTCTCCTGCCATTGACAAAATTGAAGTGGTTACCCGGGGCCGAGTTCGCAGGTCCAAACTCTACTATTTGAGGAACCTCAGAGGAAAAGCAGCCAGAATCAAAGAGAAACGGTTTGCTTAAATTGCCTTGTACAAGGATGCTTGATGTGGCAGTTTGAACATAAAGCAGCGCTAAAAGGATATCGTTTGATTGCAGGTGTTGACGAGGCCGGCAGGGGACCCCTTGCCGGTCCTGTCGTGTCTGCGGCCGTCATTTTTCCTGAAAACTTTATCCTGAAGGGGCCGTTAGCACTTATCAACGATTCTAAAAAATTATCTGAAAAAAAGCGGCTGACCCTCTTTCCGCTCATCAAAAAGCAGGCGGTTGCCGTCTCTGTCGGGATCGTCGACAACCGACAGATCGATCAAATCAACATTTTACAGGCTGCATTGCTATCCATGAAACAGGCGGTCGAATCCCTTGATACGGTTCCGGATCTTCTTCTCATCGATGGAAAATTCACCATTGATTCCGCCATTGATCAACATGCCATTATAAAAGGGGACTCTAAAAGCGCTTCCATTGCAGCAGCCTCCATTATTGCAAAGGTGACGCGGGATGAGATCATGGCGGATCTTCACCGGCAATATCCGGTTTACAATTTCATTCAGCACAAAGGATATCCCACCCGGGCCCACAAACAGGCGATTCTGGATCACGGCCCCTGTCCTGTTCATCGATCCTCCTTCAAAGGGGTTAAAGAGGTGGCCGGTGGGAAATGAAACGCATCGTCTGGGCCGGACCGGTGAAGCCCAGGCCGCTTTATATCTGAAAAAAAAGCAGTATACGATTCTGGAAACCAATTTCAGAACCCGTTTGGCAGAGGTGGATATCATCGCAAAAAAGGCGGATACGCTCTGCTTTATCGAAGTCAAAACCCGGAGAAAGACGACCAGAGGACTGGCTAAAGAGTCGGTGACCTTGGCCAAGCAGCAAAAAATTATCCGTGCGGCAAAAATCTATCTCCAAAAAAAGGCGCCCATGGATTATCGAATCCGGTTTGACGTGATTGAGGTGGTTCCGGAAAAAAAGGGGTTCCACATAAACATGATCAAAAACGCGTTCCAGGTCGAATAGAATAAGTCAAATAAAATAAGTCGAATAAAATGATGACAAAACCGCTGTTTGGAAAACTATACGTTGTGGCGACCCCCATCGGGCACCTGGACGACATGACATTCCGGGCCGTGGATACCTTGAAACAGGCCGATCTGGTTGCAGCCGAAGATACCCGGCATTCAAAAAAACTCCTCTCGCATTTCAACATTTCCACGCGGTTAATCTCCTGCCATGAACACAATGAAACCCAAAAGATCCCCTATTTTATTTCCCGACTAAAAGAGGGGTTGAATGTCGCCCTGATCAGCGATGCCGGCACCCCCTGCATTTCAGACCCCGGGTATGCACTGGTCTCTGCCGCCGCCAAAGCCGGAGTTGATGTTGTTCCCATTCCGGGATGCTCGGCTGCCGTTGCCGGATTGAGTGTATCCGGCCTGCCCACGGATTCATTTTTATTTATCGGCTTCCTGCCGAAAAAACAAAAAAAACGGCTCCAGGCGCTTGAGAGGATTAAGGATCAGGCTGCCACACTGATCATCCACGAGTCTCCCAAGCGGATCAAAAAGCTCATTTCTGAAATCATCTCTGCCATTGGCAATCGAACGGCCTGTCTGGCAAGGGAAATCACCAAACGCCATGAGGAATTTATTCGGGGTTCCCTATCTGATATTCTTGTCCAGCTTGACGCCAAACCGCAAGTAAAAGGCGAAATCACCCTGTTTATCGACGGCTGTGTGTCCGATAACCGCCTGGATGCAAATCAACTTGAGGCCATTGTCATCGAAAAATTGTCGGCGTCCCGGAATCTGAGCACCGCCGATCTGACCCGTGAGATCTGTCAAGAATTTAAGATCCGGAAAAAAGACGTCTATAATTTGATTCTCCGGCATAAGTCCGGCAAAATTGTAAAATAATTCTTTTCAAACAATCACTTCAGAAGAAAATGAACACACCATCAATGTTAGGATTGTGTTAGATGAAGCCATAGCCCTTGATAATCTCATCAATGACAACTAAATAAGACCGTGAAAATTAGATTTTTGTTAGCATTATGTTTGGCAAAAATATAAAAAAGCCACTGATTAAAATACAGGCCAGTCTGTTTTTTTATTTTTAAAATCGTAACGAGAGAACATTATGGATCTTCAACTCTGTTATATTATTGTCACTATTCTGATTTTATTTGCCGTTTTCGATCTGGTTGTCGGTGTAACCAATGATGCAGTTAATTTTTTAAATTCTTCAATCGGTTCTAAAGCCGCCCCGTTTGTAACCATTATGGTGATTGCCAGCTTAGGGATTTTAGCCGGTGTGACCTTTTCAGGCGGTATGATGGAGGTGGCTAGAAAAGGAATTTTCCATCCCCAGTTCTTTACCATGCCCGAACTTTTAACCATTTTTCTGGCAGTGATGATCACGGATGTACTGCTGCTTGATCTGTTTAACACCCACGGGCTGCCGACATCCACAACGGTATCCATCGTATTTGAATTGCTCGGTGCGGCAGTGGCCCTCTCTCTGATAAAAATGTTAGCCGCCACAGACAGCACCATGGCACTGTGGGATTATATCAACACGGCAAAAGCCATGGCCATTGTGGGCGGCATTCTCTTATCCATAGTCATTGCCTTTTTTTCCGGTGCAATGATGCAGTTTTTATCCCGGCTGATATTTACCTTTGATTATTCAACCCGGATGAAAAGGTATGGCGCACTATGGGGTGGGGTGGCAATGACGTCCATCATGTTCTTTATCCTTCTGAAGGGGTCCAAAGGGGCCACATTTATGGATGCAGCCACTGTATCCTGGATTAAAGGTCATTCCCTGGTGATTATGGCAGGCATCTTTGTTTTCTCAACACTCATATTTCAAATTCTGATCTCATTTTTCAAAGTCAATATTTTCAAACCCATCGTCCTGGTGGGTACCTTTGCCCTTGCCATGGCCTTTGCAGCAAATGATCTGGTCAATTTTATCGGCGTTCCTCTGGCCGGACTGAACAGCCTTCAAAATGCCTTGGCGTCACCTGATCCTCTGACCGTGACCATGGGCGGATTGAGCCAAAAAGTCCAGTCTCAAACCTATATCATGCTGATTGCCGGTGCGATCATGGTCGTCACCCTCTGGGTATCCAAAAAGGCCAGAACCGTTACTGAAACCGAAATCAGCCTGGGTCAGCAGGACGAGGGCACTGAAAAATTCGAATCCATCTGGTTGTCCCGAAAAATCGTCAATATGTTTGACTCCATATTTGGCACGGTTCGAAATATGGCTCCTGCAGGTGTCAGGAATGCCGTTGCCAGGCGGCTGTCCCCGATGGCTGAAACCGCGGGTTCCGTGTCGGAAAAGCCCTCTTTTGATCTGGTCCGTGCATCCGTCAACCTGATGGTCGCCAGCGCGGTGGTCTCCTTTGCCACCTCTTTAAAACTGCCGCTGTCCACCACCTATGTTACGTTTATGGTGGCCATGGGAACCAGCTTTTCCGACCAGGCCTGGGGCAGGGAAAGTGCGGTCTACCGGGTGACCGGGGTGTTAACGGTTGTCGGCGGATGGTTTATGACAGCCTTTATCGCATTTGTGGTCTCATTTATTTTTGCCAATGTTCTCTTCCATCTCAACATTGCCGGTTTCTTCATTCTGGCTGCCGTTGCCGGTTCCCTGATCTGGGCCAACCATAAAAAACACCGGGTCAAAGAAAAAGACAAAAAAGAGATGAGTATCTACAACCTGCACAAGGTTGAAAATTTTACCGAATCCGTATCAGAGACCTTTGACCACCTCGCATTTTTGCTTAAAGAGATGCGGGAATCCTTTGACATCGCCTTTGATGCCCTGTTTGAAGAGGATCTCTATCGCCTCAGAAAGGAAAGAAATCGGGTTAAGTATTTTCAAAAAAGCACCAACATCATCATTGCAAACATATTCAAGGTGCTGAGATTATTATCAAAAGAAGATAAAAAAGTCTCTTACAATTACTACCAGATCATCCGGCGGCTGCAAAAGTTTTCAGACGGACACAGGGATGTGGTCATCCGGTCCAGCATGCATGTCAGTAACCGTCATAAAGGTCTTTTACCGGTACAGATCGAAGAACTCAAAGAGATCAAACAGGTGTTTTTAAATATTATCCAGCGGGTTGAAACCGCGTTCCGGAGCAAGAAAATTATTGATTGCCAGGAAGCCGTGGAGCAGTTTCACTATCTCAGAGAACTGGTGGATGATTTTAATGAGAATCAGATCGAACGAATCCGGGATGATTCTTCCAAAACCCGGCTGAGTATTCTGTTCTATGCCATTGGCGGGAACTGTGTCATGATGGCCAAACAGAACGTCAAGCTGCTGGATATTTTTAACGAATCATTTAAGCTGGACCAAAACTGTTCATGACCGGTTAACCGGTCGTCTAAAAATCTATGCCGCCGATGTTTATTTGAAGCAGTTGCTGAAAATCTCTTCTATACGGCAAATTCTTCGTTGATATTGCCGTCGTGGGCCACGGTTATCTTTCCCCTGCGGTTACGCTCGGTATGGTAGATAAAGTCTGTTTTCAGGGTATCTCCGTCCTTGTAGGTTTCCATATCTACAATCTGAACGACACTTTTTCCGTATATGAATACTTTTTTTGACCGGTAATTGGATAATAATTCTTTGTATGTCATATGCCCCCCTTTATCCTTTGTGAACCCATGTTCATCCTGTTCAATATCCAAAAACTAATCACGTTTCCGCCTTAATCCAGCCAAAAAATAAGAGATATTTTACTCTTACAATCCCTTCATTTTAGGAAGCGCCACTTTGTCCGCGACAAACTGAATGGAAATGTTTTTTGATTCACTGCCCCAGACACAGCTCTTGGTACCCAACACGGCATCGCATCGATCCGGTTCACCGATAATCTCAATCACCTCTTGATAGTCCATACCCATTTTAATCTTATCAAAATTATCCCGGTTTACTTTACTGCAGCCCCAAAAAACAAACAGGATTAACAGTAAGACAACAATCGTTTTACAGGATTGAGTCATATTTAATTTCCTTTCTTTATAAGATGATAAACCATATTTATCCTGTTCATCTGATATTTATGGTCAACGGGTCAACGCTCACCGGCCGGCCCATATATCAAACAAAGACAAAAAAAGCGGGTTATCTTTGTAAAAATAACCCGCTTGATATTTTAAATATAATGGTCTGAAAGACGCGAATTACATTTTTGATCCTTCTGCATGGGACTGAAGTTTAACTTCGACTTTTTCCGTCAGAGAGGCATAGTACTTTCTCAGGATCACCAGCACTTCATCACGGCCGAAATGGTCAACCACCTCTTCATTGTTTGAGAGGGCATGACGCAGTTTGGTTCCGGACAGAATAACCCTGTCTTCTTTACCGTGGGGGCAGGTTCTCATGGAGGCCATACCGTCGCATTTATGGCAGTAAAACGTCCAATCAATCTTCAATGGTTCGCAAAGAAGGGCTTTTCCCGCTTCTTCCGGCTGGGGAATGGTGTCAAATATTTCCTGCGCTTCAAACAGGGTGTAAAAATCACCCACACCGGCATGATCCCGGCCGATGATCATTCGGTTGACACCGTAGTTCTGACGGAATGTGGCATGAAGGAGGCCTTCCCTGGGGCCGGCATATCTCATGTCAAGCGGATATCCGCCGTTTACCACATGCTCGGGAACAAAATACTCTTTAATCAGGGTATCGATACATTCGATACGGACCTCTGCCGGGATATCACCGGGTTTGAGGTTACCGATAAGGGAATGGATCAATACGCCGTCACATACGTCAAGGGCAATCTTGCACAGATGTTCGTGGGAGCGGTGCATGGGGTTTCTCAACTGCATGGAAGCAACGTTTGCCCATCCTTTTTCATCAAAAATGGCACGGGTTTCAGTGGGCGTCAGGTATACCCCTTTGAATTTTTCAGGGAATTCGCCTTCAGAAAGAACTTTTACAGGGCCTGCCAGGCAATACTCTTTTCTGGCCATAACCGCCTGAACGCCGGGATGGTCTTCCATGGCGATTTTCCAGAACACATCTTCTGCCGACTCTTCACCGTGGCCTTTATAGACTTTTTCACATTCCCATTTTTTTTCCTCTTCGCTCATTTCGAATTTTTCTTCGACTTTCATGGTGGCATAGATCTCACCACTTCTTTCCAGAGCAATTTCATCGCCGACATTGATATCACCGGCATCTTCCTTAGAGGCATCAAGCATCACGGGTACCGGCCAGAACGTACCGTCCGCCAGAAGAAAATCAGCACAAACGCCTTTCCAGTCCGCTTTTGTCATAAAACCGTTCAGCGGGGAAAATCCGCCGATTCCAAGCATGATCAGGTCGCCTTTAACCTGTGAAGAAATCTCAATTTTTTTCAGACCTTCCGCTTTTTTAGTTTCAGCTTCCAGTTCCGCGCCTTCGAGCTTACAGACAACCAAGCCTTTTCCGCCATGGGGGGCTACTAATTTAGACATATACTTCATTCTCCTTGTTATGTATTGCTATTTTAACAGATATTTACTCAAACATCTGTTTTGAGTTTGAAATAAAAATAATTTTTTAAGCTTTAATTGCGATGAGAAGATTTGTCAAGAATTTAATTAATTTATATTCAAAATTCCGGCGATTTCGTCCATTGAATCAACGTTCCAGTCCGCAGCTAAATCCGGTGCTTTAAATGCAATAAAACCGACATTGGAACTGGCCGCTGCCTGGCGGTCAAAATCAGAGTCTCCAATAAACAGAATCTGGTCGGCAGTCAGCCCGAACCGGTCCATAATCATTTTCAGCTGCTCAGGGTCAGGTTTGGGATTCTGAACCATGGCCGCAGTTACCACCATCTCGAAATAAGATTCAAGATCAAAGATCTTGAGTACATCTTCCATGGTATTGGTCCGGTTGGTGGCAATCCCCCGTATATAACCGTGTTTTTTCAAATCTGTCAACAGATCGACCAGTCCGTCTTCCATATGCATGAATTCAATGAATTTATGATACCCGATGATTTTCAAGCGGTCGTAGACGATTGTCAGGTCATCCATTTCCGGAAACAGGTATGCGATGGCCCCCTTTACGGTCATCATATGGACATTCACAAATTGTTCTTCATTTAACGGTTCTTTTCCAAATATCGAGAGGACCTCATCAAAATATTTTCGATTGGCGGCTGCCGTATCAAACAGCACGCCGTCACAATCAAAGACAACCGCCTTTATTTTCATCAAATCAACCATAGATATCGTCTCTTTGTATACTTAAATTCAAAACTATCCGCCCGGTATAAACAATGCGGAAACCACAATCTTCAGGGTCGGCTCATAGGGACTGTCTGTTTTTAGGATCAGCCGGTCAAAAAAGCGGCCGGTTTCATCAGAATGGATTTTAACCGTCACTTTCCAGGGATCGTTTTCCTTTTCAGGCGGAACAAGGGCGGCCAGAACACCGGATTCAGGATTCTGCTGCATCTCTGTGATCCTGAACATATACTTGGCCGACGGTTTAATGGTTATCACCGATTCCAGGGTATCCCCGGGTCTTCCGTCCAAAAAGACGCCGGTGGGCTGAATATCCACCACTTTTTCAACCTCACCTTTAACCACGAGATTGAACTTTTTTTTGTTCGGATCATCGGTTTTTACCAATATGGTCTTTTTCATGGTTTTGCCGCCGTAACCGCCGGTTTTGAATCCAAGAGTCAATTTTGCTTCCCCACCCGGGGGAACCACACTTATATCCAGTGCTTTATAATCGCACCCTCAGGGCGGTTTCACATCTAGGATTTTCAGAATATCGTCACCCGTATTTTTAATAATAAACTCATGGGTGACCCGGGTCCCTTCGGGTACGGCCTCAAATATATAGATCGGTTCATCGACAACGGCAGCGATTTCCGCCCGGGCCATTCCGGTAAAACAGAAAAACAGAATTAAACCGATGGTCAATGTTTTTTTCAAGTTCATACTTTTATTTTCTCCATACAGACGGATCGGGTTAACATATCCGACAAGGGTATGATGATTTTATTTTTTTTTCAAGTTAGGGTTTGCCAAATAGATTTTGGTTAATCATGCAACAGAGATCTGCGTCATGGTTGATTCGCTTTTTATCAACGGTTAAAACCTTAACAGCGCCCATCAGCGCATTGGTTAAAATTAGGTTAGAATGAGTATAGATGGTTTCTTTGAATACGGGTTGACGACAAATCTCATATCCTTTTTCCGATAGGAAATTCAGAACCGTATTTAAGGTGACACCGGGCAGAACATGCGCGGATTGAGGTACAAGAACCGTTTTGCCGTTGACGGCAATCAGGTTGGCCGTATTGGTTTCAGAGACCGATTGATCCGGATTCAGGATAAGGGCCTCATCTGCTCCGTTCTTTTTTGCGAACCGTCCTGCCAGGTCATAATAGAGATAATTCATGGTTTTCTGATCTGCCAGCGGTGTCTGACGCGGGTGGGGATAAGTGATCAGATCCAATCCTGCTTTTTCCGATAGTGCCGGCCGCTGAACATACTCCCGCATCAATGCGGCCATGAAATGTTCACCGCCCCTGCCGGGTCCATTTTTTGAAACCATCAGTTTGACGGCCAGGGATTTTTTTTCAAACCGGTTTTTTCGGATAAGGTGCTGAATCACGGATTCCCAGCTGATATCGGGTGCAGGGCTTGAAAAGATCTGCCTCCAGGATTGGTTCAACCGGTTGACGTGATCCTCCAACCGATGGATTTGCCCCCGGTCCGCCCGAATGGTTTCAAACAGGCCGGCCCCGTATTGAAACCCGGGGCTGGTCGCATGGACCATCACCTTGTCCGAGTCAATAAACTTTCCATTTGCCCAGGCCGTTATCGTTGACGGCTTAATCGGCTTTTGGCGGCCTGACAGGGCATCCATAAGGGTTTTCCCCTTATCAAGGGTTTCCTGAAACTCTTTGATGGGGTCGGAATCATAAACAATACCGCCTCCCACTGAAAACCAGATCCGTTTATCATGGATGGTCGCCGTCCGAATGGCAATGGAAAGATCCATGGTATCATGAAAACTGATATACCCGATGGAACCGGTATAGACATGACGTTTAATCGATTCGAGTTCATCGATGATCTCCATGGCCCGGATCTTTGGGCACCCGGTAATGGAACCGCCCGGAAACGTGGCCCTGATCAGATCCACCGATGTTTTATCCCTCTCCAGCTCTCCTTTTACAATGGAAACTAGGTGAAATACATTTTCATAGGGTTCGATCCGTTTGTGCTCATCGACAATGACTGAATCATGACCGGTTACCCTGGACAGATCGTTTCGCATCAGATCCACAATCATGGTCAGCTCGGCATCGTCTTTTATACTGCTTGACAGCGTCTCCCGGTTGGCCTGGTCCTGGCCCTCTGTTTTTCCCCTGGCAATGGTCCCTTTGATGGGCCGGGTTTCCACACACCGTCCCCTTTGCCGGATGAATCGTTCGGGTGAGGTCGAAACAATGTGATGGGTTCCGGCATGGATATAGCTGAAAAAGGCGGCAGGGTTGCGGTCGTATAGATCAAGAAACAAAGAATAGGGATCCCCTGAAAAACCGGTTTCAAACCGCTGGGACAGATTGGCCTGATAGATATCACCGGCTTTGAGATAATCGATAATCGTTTCCACTGCAGCCAGATATTCCTGCTTTGTGAAACTGGATTGAAACCCCTGGCTGTCCACATAAAATTCAGAACACGTATTTTCTGTTTTCAGCCGTTCAAAAAACAGGTGTTTTTTATGTGCCACATATTCATCTGCCGGGGTATTCCCATCCAAGACCGGTATCAACAATGATGTTTCATTGTTTTGGATATCCTGGACCAGAATAAGGGACGGTGCAAACAGGCAAATATCGGGCAGCCCCGTATCTGCGCAGGTAATGGGAAGCGTCTCAATCCGGTCCTTTAAGTCATATGAAAAATAGCCGAATAAACCGGCATGAACCGGAAGATCAAACCGGTTCCCGGCCAACCGGAATCGATCCGTCAAAGCGGAGAGCACCTGGAACACATCCCCGTGAATGGTCTGTTCTTGCCCCTGGAAATTCAGACGGACCGTCTCCTGGCGGCTGGTCACCTCCAACCAGGGATCAACACCGAGGATGTGGTATCTGGAAGCATCCGATGATGGCCCGGACAAGAGAAGAACCGTACCTTTGTCCGTTGAAAAAGAGCGGGCAAGCTGTTTAAAGGGTTGTTCTAGGGTGACGGTTTCCCGAAACACACGTTTTATGTAAGGATACTCTTTAAGAACTTGGGAAAAAGCGGTCATCTTAGAAACGGATTCATCTGCTTTTCTTTACCTATGGTTGTTTCAGGACCATGGCCGGTATAGACCACGGTATTCTCATCAAGGGGGAGTAATTTTTCCTTGATGCTCGAGATCAGGGTATCGTAATCGCCTCCCGGCAGGTCGGTCCGGCCGATGGAACCGGAAAACAGGGTGTCGCCTGCAAAGAGATGACCGGGGGTATACAGACAGACCCCGCCCTGGGAATGGCCCGGGGTGTGGATCACCTTTAAAATGATCTCGCCAAACCGGATATCATCATCATGGTTCAATAAAAAATCGGCAGGCGGTGAATTTTCTGTAGCCAAACCGAACATCTGGGCGGTTCGCGACAATTCCCCCAGCATGGGTTCATCTGCGGGGTGAATACCGATCCGGGCACCGGTGGCCTCTTTCATTCGCTTGTTTGCCCCCACATGGTCAAAGTGACCATGTGTATTCAACAGATATTCCACCTTGAGTTCGGATTTGGCAAGTTCCATGAGTATCCGATCCGCATCATCACCGGGATCGACGACTGCCGCCTCTTTGGTTGCTTCACATCCTAAAATAAAACAATTGGCCATTATCGGACCGACTTCCAGTTTTTTTATAATCAAAACATCCTCCTGAATCCGGTTAGTTCGAGCTTTCCAGCGTTCTTATCCGATCCAGGACACCATTGATAAACGGTCCTGAATCACGGGTTCCATATTTTTTGCCAATCTCAACCGCTTCGTTAATCGTAACGCTTTCCGGAATATCCGGGCACTCTAAAAATTCATAGGTCGCAATCCGCATGATATTCCTGTCCACCTTCGGCATTCTGGATAGTTTCCAGTTTTTCGAATACGTGCTCAACAGATGGTCAATACGGATCTGATTGTCGATCACACCGGCAATCAACTGGCGGAAAAAGGGCTCAACCTCTGGGGTGATACGTGCTTCGTTATTGATACAAAAGGCATCCACATTCCGGCGGATCCTCTCTTCATCGCCCTTTTCCGGATCAAAGGTATCTGTATCCAGAAAAAAAAGGGCCTGCAGGGCAAGTTCCCTGGCCTGTCTACGATCTCCCATGGTTTTACTCGGCCTTTTTCAAACTATCTGCCAGATTGGCCATCTCGATTGCACCCAGTGCCACCTCAAACCCTTTGTTTCCGGCCTTTGTTCCGGCCCGTTCAATGGCCTGCTCAATGGTTTCAGTGGTGAGAATACCAAACATAACCGGCACGTCAGATTCCAGGCTGACAGAGGCAATGCCTTTGGAAACCTCGGCGCAGACGTAATCATAGTGGGTTGTGGCGCCTCGAATCACCGCCCCGATGCAAATGACGGCGTCATAGGTGCCGGTTCTCACCATCTTCTGGGCAGCCAGGGGAATTTCAAATGCACCCGGTACTTTTAAAATTGTGATGTCCTTGTCTGCAGCACCGCTTCGGACCAGGGCATCAACGGCCCCGTCCACGAGTTTGCCGGTGATGAAATCATTAAAACGGGAAACAATGATTCCAAATTTTTTACCTTTTGCCTGCAGTCCTGCTTCGATAATATTCGGCATATTTTTTCCTTTATCTTTTTTGGTCTATTCGCCGGTTTCCGACTCTTAAAACGGTATTGAGTGTCTCTCTTTTTACATATGCAGCAGATGGCCCATCTTGGCCTGTTTGCATTGTAAATATCCCTGATTATGGCAGTTGACTTCAACCTGGATGGGAACCTGCTCTTCCACACTCAGCCCATATCCCTCCAGACCGATCATTTTTTTAGGATTATTGGTTAACAGGCGCATCTTTTTAACGCCCAGATCCACGAGCATCTGTGCGCCGACGCCGTAATCCCTCATATCGGCTTCAAATCCCAATCGTTCATTGGCTTCCACCGTATCCATTCCCTGGCGCTGATACTCATAGGCCTTCAGTTTATTAACAAGGCCGATACCCCGGCCCTCCTGTCTCAGATAGAGGATGACACCATTTCCCTCTTTCTCCATCATTGTCATGGCCGTATGAAGCTGATCCTGGCAATCACACCGGAGGGATGAGAAAATATCACCGGTCATACATTCGGAATGGACCCGGACCAGAACGGGTTGTTCAGGATCGATTTCCCCTTTAACCAGTGCAATATGGGTCAGGTTATCCAGATCGTTCTCATAGGCGATGATCTTAAATTCTCCACCCACCCGGGTGGGAATGATCGTCTGAGCGGCTTTTTTCACAAAGCTTTCGTTCCGCAGCCGGTACTTGACAAGATCGGCCACGGTACAGATGCCGATATTATGTTTTTTGGAAAATTTTTCAAGGGAAGGCATTCTTGCCATGGTTCCGTCATCATCCATGATTTCACAGATCACGGCTGCCGGTTTCAAACCGGCAAGCCTTGCCAGATCCACGGATCCCTCGGTCTGGCCGATTCTAACCATCACACCGCCGTCCCGTGCCCGCAGCGGAAAGATATGCCCGGGCCGGGCAATATCCGATGGTTTGGTGCCATCTGCAACAGCCGTTAATATGGTGGTGGCACGGTCGGCTGCAGAAATTCCCGTGGTCACCCCTTCTTTGGCTTCAATGGAAACCGTAAAACCGGTACCGTATTGTGAGGTATTGTCTTCCACCATCATGGGCAGCCCCAGGCTGTCGGCAATGGAAGAGTCCAGCGGCAGGCAGATCAGGCCCCTGCCGTGGGTGGCCATAAAATTAATGGCCTCAGGGGTTACCGCCTCGGCAGCCATGGTCAGATCCCCTTCATTTTCACGGTCTTCGTCATCTACCAGAATAACCATTTTGCCATTCCTGATATCTTCAATTGCCTGTTTGATCGTTAAGTGCGGCATGTTTTTAACCCTTTTATAAAAATCCGTTTTTTGCGAGAAGCGCCATGCTGATACCTTCTTTTTTGTTTGGCATTGCATCGTTTTTACTGGAATGTCCCATTAAATATTTTTTTACATATTTTCCGATCATATCGGTTTCAATATTCGCCTTGTCCCCGACCTGCTTCAGCCCGATGGTTGTGACGGCGGCCGTGTGCGGGATGATACTGACTTCAAAATCATGATCAGAACACCGGTTAATTGTCAGGCTGATCCCGTCGACAGCCACCGATCCTTTTTCAATCATGTCCGAGGCCAGCCGGTCATCCACATTGACGGTCACAATAACCGCGTTACTTTTCCGGACCACTGATGCAATGGTACCGGTTCCGTCAATGTGTCCGGATACCAGGTGTCCGTCAATCCGATCAGACAATTTTAACGCCCGCTCGATATTGACCCGGGATCCGACGGTCAAGTCTTTAAACGTCGTTTTCCTGACGGTTTCCGGTGCCATGTCCACTTCAAAGGATTGATTGCCAAGACTGACGGCGGTGAGGCAGGCGCCGTTCACGGCAATGGAATCACCGATCCGGGTGTGGGATAGATCCAGATCAGAATCAATGGAAAGAACCTTGCCTTCCCCGCTGGATTCGATCCGGCGGATGGTTCCGAAACTCTCAATAATTCCAGTAAACAATCTGTAATATTCCTTAGCTGGTATCTTTTTTATTTAACAGCAGACACCTGCCGTTATTTTAAATATCCCTGAATCAACAGGTCGTTATCCAAACGCAACACATCCATCTCTTTTAAGCTGAACGCATCTTTTATCAAATCAGGCCCTGCTCCTTTAAACACCGGAACCCCGTCACTGCCACCCAAAAATTTAGGTGCCAGAAAATAGAGCATCTTATTTACAATACCTGCTTTTAAAGCGGCTCCTGAAACGGTTCCGCCGCCTTCAATCAGAACGCTCAGCAGCGACATCTGCCCTAATTTAATCATCAGTTCATTTAAATCAAGTCCGGGTCCGCGGATTGCCGTTTCGATCAGAATCGCCCCCTGATCTTTGATTCGCGATTTTCTTTTTTCCGGTACCCCGGGACCGTGAACGACAATATTTTTTGCTTTGGAATCCAGATGAAACACCCGGGCCTGGTCTGAAATGCTTAAATGGGTGTCCAGAATAATCCGTGCCGGATCTTTTGTCTGCTTGCCCGCCACTCTTGCCGTCAGAGAGGGGTTATCCGCATGCAGTGTGCCTGAACCGATGAGAATCCCGTCAACCTCGTGACGGATTCGATGGCCGTAAGCCCGTGCAGATTCACCGGTAATCCATTTTGAATCCCCGCTGGATGTTGCGATCCGGCCATCCAGGGTGGCGGCGCATTTTAAGATCACAAACGGATGTTTATCGTTTTGAATATACCAGATAAAATCTTCGATCAGAACTTGGCATTCCTTTTCCAGCACACCGGTTTCAACGGTGATACCGGTTTCCCGAAGATGCTGAATCCCGTTTCCGGTCACAAAGGGGTTGGGATCTTTGCACCCCACCACCACACGGGTGATCCCGGCCTTTATAATCTGTTGCGTACACGGGGGGGTTTTACCGAAATGATTGCAGGGTTCCAGAGTCACATAGATGGTGGCACCAACGGTCCTTGCACCTGCGTCATTGATGGCCTCCACTTCGGCATGTGGGAGCCCTGCGGCACGGTGGAACCCCCGGCCGACAACACGGCCGTTGTTAACCACCACTGCCCCCACACACGGATTGGGCGAGGTAAACCCTTTTGCCTGTTCTGCCAGCCCGATGGCTTCTCGCATATGGTCAGCGTGGGTCATGGGAATTGATCCGGAGGGGTCCTGTTATTTTTTTGAAACCGGTTCAGAAGATGAATTTGAGACGTGATCCAGCTCACTGGGAAGACAATCCTTGGGCAGCAGTTCTTTCAACTCGGAAATAAAATCAGCCACATCCTTGAATTCGCGATAGACAGAGGCAAATCTTACGTAGGCGACATCATCAATCTGTTTTAGCTTCTGGATGATTTTTTCACCCACGACTTTGGAAGAGATCTCCCGCTCGTTTAAATCCCGCAGATCCCGTTCAATCTTTTCAACGGTCTCTTCAATCTGGTTGATACTGATGGCCCGTTTTTCACAGGCTTTTTTGATGCCGGTGAATACTTTTCCCCGGTTGAACTCTTCTCTTCGATTGTCCTTTTTAACGATGATAATCGGAACCCGCTCAACCCGCTCATAGGTTGTGAACCGTTCACTGCACTCCTGACATTCCCGCCTTCTGCGCACCTCAAACTCAATTTTGCCCGGACGAGAATCAACCACTCTGGTATTCAGATTTCCGCAAAATGGGCATTTCATATCGGCCTCTTTTCAGCTAAATTTTGAGCCGGATAAGATCAACACCGGCCTGCTTAAACATCTCCAGTGTCAGGGCATCGTCATATCCGTCCTTGTAATAAACCTTTTTAATACCGGCGTTAACGATCATTTTAGCGCAAATGGAACACGGCTGGTTGGTGCAGTATAAAGTGGATCCGTTCACCCGGATCCCGTGATAGGCCGCCTGAACAATGGCATTCTGTTCTGCATGGACCCCCCTGCACAGTTCGTGTTTTTCTCCGGACGGCACATTGAGCTGCGACCTCAAGCAACCGGTTTCCCTGCAATGGCGCACCTTGGCCGGTGCACCGTTATACCCGGAGCACAAAATTCTTTTTTCCTTGATCAAGACGGCCCCCACTTTCCTTCGGGTGCAGGTGGACCGGCCGGCCACAAGATCACAGATTCCCATGAAATATTCATGCCATGACGGCCTGTCCGGTCCATGATCAAAATCAGTCATAGCGTCAACCCTTTCGATACAGCAGATATTGGTCACACAGTGCTAAATCATCAATGACCCGTAGCCCATAATTCCGGAATAAGAAAAAAAGATTCCGTTTAAGCCTCAATACTCTTAATCCGGTCCAGATGACGGCCCCCTTCGAATTCTGTATCCAGCCATGCCTGGACCACTTCAAAGGCCAAAACATCTCCGATGACACGACCGCCAAGGACCAGAATGTTTGAATCATTGTGCAGCCGGCTCATCCGGGCTGAAAAAATATCACAGCAGAGTGCCGCCCTCACATTGGGAAAGCGATTGGCCACCATGGACATGCCAAGCCCGGTCCCGCACAGCAAAATACCCCTTGGCACCTCCCCCTGGGAAACCGACCGGGAGACTTTCTTCCCATATTCCGTATAATTGACAGAAGCCGTACCTTTGGCACCGACATCTTCAACCTGGTATCCTTTACCGGACAGGTAGGTTTTTATCTTCTCCTTGAGTTCAAAAGCGGCATGATCGCTACCGATCATGATCGACCTGTTTTCATCCATTTTCTCTGCCCTTTTTAATTTAGCCGTCTTTATGTTCTGGCTTTAATAAAATCAATGGCGTCCTGGACGGTAAGCAGCTTTTCCGTATCCTCATCATCAATTTCAATGTCAAAGATTTCCTCCATTGACATGACCAGCTCAACAATTGTCAGAGAATCGGCTCCCAGATCTTCGATAAGGGATGCATCCGGAACGATATCTTCAATATCAATGTCAGGTATCTTTTCCGCAATCACTTTTTTCACTTTGGTTTCAACAGTCATGGTCGGGAAAAACTCCTTTGGTTATTCGTCTTCCACTTCCGGATCATTGACATTCCTGTTTTTATATGCACCACACTCGGGGCATGCGGTATGAGGAAGCTTGGGCTCCTGGCATTCCGGGCAGACGCTTACTGTGGGTGCACTGGTTTTGTAATGGGTCCGTCTTTTCCGGCCCCTTGCCTTAGAATTCTTTTGCTTTGGTACTGCCATCGGTTTCTCCTAACTCCATTATTTTATTTGTATTTTCACTATTACAATCTATTATAATAAAACACAGTAATCTACCCTAATTCCCGAATAATGTCAAGATATTAAAGCCTATTGCCCAATGGCCTGTTTTATGATACTTAAAGGCGCGATTTTACACATTTTTTTATTTTCTGGAGCATATATGGATACAATTATTACGCGGTTTCCGCCTTCTCCCACCGGCTACCTGCATATCGGCGGTGCCCGCACCGCACTGTTTAACTGGCTTTATGCAAGAAAGACAAAAGGCAAATTTATTTTAAGAATTGAAGACACCGATACGGCCCGGTCAACCAAAGAATCCGTGGATGCCATTTTGGAGTCCCTGGAATGGCTGGGCATCGATTGGGATGAAGGGCCTTATTTTCAAACAAAACGATATGATATTTACAATGAGCATATCGACAGAATACTGGCCTCCGGCCATGCCTATCATTGTTCGTGCACCCCCGAAGAAGTCGATGCCATGAGGGAAGAGGCAAAGGCAAAGGGGCAAAAGCCCATGTACAACGGCCGGTGCAGAAACAGAGGGCTTTCAAAGGGTGATGATACGGTTGTACGCCTGAAAACGCCGGATCACGGGGCAACCGTTGTGGAAGACGTGGTTAAGGGGAATACGGCATTCCAGAATTCGGAAATCGATGACTTTATCCTTCAAAGAAGTGACGGGTCTGCCATGTATAACCTGGCCGTTGTGATTGACGACCTGACCATGGGTATCAATACGATTATCAGGGGGGACGATCACCTGATCAATACCCCGAAACAGATGTTGATCTACCAGGCACTGGGGGCGGACCTGCCCCTGTTCGGCCATGTCCCCATGGTTCTGGGATCGGATAAATCAAGGCTGAGCAAGCGCCATGGGGCGATGTCCGTAGGTGAATACCGGAAAATGGGTTATCTGCCCGATGCCATGATCAACTATCTGGTCCGCCTGGGATGGTCCCATGGGGATCAGGAGTTTTTTGAACGGGAGGACTTGATTAGCAAATTCGATCTTGAGCATCTCGGCCGTTCCGCCTCCATGTTTGACACGGACAAATTGACAGCCATTAACGCCAAACATATTCAGAAAAAAGAGCCGCAGGAGCTTGGCGTTCCCCTGCTCCGACACCTTCAGAAACTCGGAATTGAGGCTGAGAACAATACCTTCACCCACAATGTTATC
>JANQML010000399.1 GCA_028280105.1 Desulfobacula sp.
CATCTGCCGCTTTCCGATGGCTGTCCGCATCAGCCCGCACATTTGTCTGGAATGAAAACACAAAGAGGGTAATGACAAAAAAATAAAGACAAGGTTTAAATGCTTTCAATGGTTTTCCTTTTTTATTAGGTTAAAAATTTAAAACGCTTTTTACGGGGCAGGAACGGCGCTTCCGGCCTGTCCAAGCCCTGCTTTAAAACAGTCTGTTTTTTTACCGGTAAACAACCGGAACCGTAGCAAAACGAAATTTTATTTACCCTATTTATATTCAGGCCGGATAAAAAAATCAATCCGGGAACACTCTCTGTTTTAATTTCTTTTAGATCGAACTATTTGCAGGGAAAGAAAAAGGATTTGATCCAGCCGAAAAAAGTGTTGCCCTTTAAGGCCTGTTTTTCTGCAGCCTCCAGCACCCGGGTCATCCGTTCGGCGTCGGAGAACCGGTCTTTCCGGGTAATCATCTCTTTTGACGGATCAAGGGCCTTAATAACTTTTGCCGGGTTTCCCGCAGCGATTACATTGGACGGAATATCGGATACCACCACACTTCCGGCGCCGATAACGGAATTTTCTCCTATGGTAACCCCCTTGCAGACAATGGCACTGTCACCGATCCAGACATTCTCTTCAAGGGTCACTTCATAGGATGCTTTGGGTGTCATGGACCGGTCGTAAATGCCGTGCCAGTCCGAGTCGGTAATATAGACATGGCTTGCCAGCATGCAGGAGTCGCCAATCCGGACGGAATCGGCAGCACTGATTCTAACCCCCGGTGAGATCAGGACATGATCACCGATGGTGATACCGGGAACGTCGGGTTTGTCCGACCAGACCGTCAGCCGGGTTTTTTTGTCCGAACACCCCAACAGGGTAATATGGTTGCCGATACGGATGGGCCCGCCGAAGAGTTCAATATACCAGGGTTTTACGATAAACGGATGATTGCCAAGGGATGTCAGCTGGGGGGCCAGCCTATGGCGGACATAAAGGCGGATCAGACGGTACCAGGCCTTTTTAACCGAATAGGGGCGGTGGTCTTTGATCAATTGAATAGATCCTTATAAATAAAACCGTCCCATGTCTGGTGGGAAAACAACTTTGACGCAGGAGTCAGGTCATACAATGCATCTGCTGCCATGAGAACCACGGCATTGGTCCAGGAAATCTTTTCTTCCGGCCAGACAACCATATCCGGATAGGTATAGCCGCACCAGAATGTCTTATCGTCATAAACCCGGTCCTGTATCCATGAAAATACAATGTGCGCTTTTTCCACGGCCCCCATCCCATGGAGGGCCAGAACCAGCTCACAGGTTTCCGCAATGGTGACCCAGGGCTGATCTGAAACACATCTGGCGCCCTGGCCTTCAATCACATACTTGTTCCAGTGTTTCTCGATCCTCCGGTGGGCGCGGTCCCCGGTTAATGCCCCGCCAAGGACGGGATAGAACCAGTACATGGAAAATCTTGATTTGGCCACATTATAATTGTGCATATTGTTCCGAATGGAACGGCCCAGTTTATCAAACGCCGTCTCCCATCTCTTTTTTCGCTTGCCGACAATGCCTGCAATGGCAATGGCCGCTTTCAGGCTCATGAATATGGAACTTGATCCGGCAAGCAGGGACATGGGATCGACCTTGCCTTCCGGACTTCTGGCCCAATAGATCTCCCCGGTTTCCGTCTGGAGGCTGATGGCATACTCAATGGCCTTTTCCATAACCGGCCACATGGAGACCAGAAAATCGGTCTGGCGGGTGATGAGCCAGGTGTGGAACAGCCCCACGCTGATATAGGCGGCCATGTGGGTTTCGCAGGTCCTATCCCGGGGCTCGCCGTCCACATAGGACGAGTACCATGATCCGTCCGCATTCTGATTGTTTTTCAGCCATTCAAAGGCGCGAAAGGAGGCATCAAAGGCATTGCCGATATTCAATCCCATAACGGTTTCAACCAGGTCCCAGGGATCGGTTTTACCGTTCTCATGCCAGGGGATGTCACCGGACGGCCGCTGAAGGCTTAGGATAAACCGGACGACTGAGTCTGTGTTCAGGGCTTGTGAGCGTTTAACTTTGGGGTCATTTACCGCCATCAGATATCTCCGCACAATGGATTTCCTTTAAAAAGATCGCATCACGTTATCAGACCGGAGCGGACTTTACAAGAAAACAAGATGTCGAATCCATGAATCTTCATTCATACCTTACACTCCCCTTTGCCAAAAGAAAAGGAATTCCTTCCACCATCTGTTTTAAATTTGTTAATTGCTTGAAATTAAAATAAATATTTTATAATTACTTTCATATTAAATCAAACAATTGTACTTGACATCCCATTTTCTATCTGTTAGAGAAAATGAACGATCATTCATAATATTTGAATATATACCCGAAATTGAGGAGGAAATCATGGTAAGAAAGATCAGAAAGGCTGCAGTCATCGGGTCCGGAATCATGGGAGGCGGGATTGCCGCCCTTCTTGCCGGAGCCGGTGTTGACGTTCTGCTCCTGGACATTGTTCCTTTTGACTTAACAGACGAAGAAAAAAACGATCCAGCCGCACGGAATCGTATTGTTAAGGCGGGTATGGACGCCGCACTTGCATCCAGCCCGTCGCTCTTTTTTAATAAAAAAGACGCCGCACGGATCGCCGTTGGAAACCTGGATGACGATATTGAAAAACTGGCGGATTGCGACTGGATCGTCGAGGTGGTGGTTGAAAACCTGAAAATCAAAAGAGATCTGTTTGAAAAAATTGAAAAAATCAGAAAAGAGGGGGCCATCATCACCACAAACACCTCGGGTATCCCCCTTAAAGATATAAGCAAAGGCTTTTCCGCGGACTTCAAAACGCATTTCATGGGCACCCATTTCTTTAACCCGGTACGTTACATGCATCTGCTGGAGCTGATCCCCGGCGAAGAGACCCAACCGGATATTCTCGATTTCATGGCCGCCTTTGGTGAAAAAAACCTGGGCAAAGGTATTGTATGGGCCAAAGACACACCCAATTTTGTGGGGAACCGGATCGGGGTTCAGGGGATCGGAGCGGTCATGAAATTTATGGTTGAGGACGGCATGACCATCCCTGAGGTGGATGCCCTTTTCGGACCGGCACTGGGCCGGCCCAAGACAGCGATCTTCAAAACCACGGATCTGGTCGGCCTGGACACCATGGCCCACGTGGCCAAAAACTCCTATGACCTTTGCCCGGATGACGAGCAGCGGGAGACCATGGACCTTCCCGGCTTCATCGCCACAATGGTGGAGAAAAACATGCTGGGCAACAAAACCCAGGGTGGATTCTACAAGACGGAACTGACACCGGAGTGGAAAAAACTGCGCAAGGTGCTGAACATCGACACCATGGAATACGAAGACCTGGTCAGACCGACCTTCCCCTGTCTGGACGAAGCCAAAACAAAAAACACCCTGGTTGAGAAAATGGCCTGTGTTCTCAAAGGGGACGACAAAGGTGCCAAATTTGCCTGGAAGTGTGCCGCCAACAGTTTCCAATATGCGGCCAACCGGGTGCCTGAAATTGCAGACACCATCATTGAAATCGACAATTCCATGAAATGGGGCTACAACTTTGAAATGGGCCCGTTTGAAGCATGGGATGCCTACGGGGTTGCCGATGCCGTCGAGCGGATGAAATCAGAAGGATTGGATGTGCCTGCCAATGTCATCGGCATGCTGGACAAAGGCGTACCCTCTTTTTACAAACTGGAGAACGGAATCCGCTACTATTATGATTTTAAATCGGATGAGTACAAGGCGGTTCCGGTGTCTAAATCCATGGTTTCCATTGCGGCGGCCAAGGGCAATAACAAAACGGTTATGGAAAATGCCTCAGCCTCCCTGGTTGATATCGGAGACGATGTATTCTGCATTGAATTCCATACCAAGATGAACGCCATTAATGCGGAAATTGTCGACTCCATCGGCGAAGCCCTCGACTATGTGGATAAAAACGGGGCCGGCCTGGTCATCGGAAATGAGGCCGGCGGCATGCCCGGTGCATTCTCTGCCGGTGCCGACCTTGGGTTTGTGTCCAGGCTCTGCCACGATAAAAAGTATACAGAGATCGAAGCCTTCCTGAAAAAAGCCCAGGATGGTATCCAGGCGACCAAATACGCTGCCTTCCCGGTGGTTGCAGCCCCCTACGGCATGGTCCTGGGCGGGGGGTGTGAAACCTGCCTGGGTGCGGACCGCATGGTGGCCCATTCCGAACTCTACATGGGACTGGTTGAAATCGGTGTCGGTCTTCTGCCTGCGGGCGGCGGATGCCTCAACCTGTGGAAAAAGTATATCAATGCCCTTCCCGGTAAAACAGCCAAAGATATGGATCTGGCCAAGCTCTTTATCCCGGCCTTTATGAAGATCGGTATGGCCGCGGTCTCCATGTCTGCGGCCCAGGCCCGGGGCAATGGGTTTCTCGGCCTTGGCGACCGCATTGTCTTTAACCGGGACAACCTCATCGGTGAAGCGAAAAAAGAAGTATTAAAAATGGTGGATGACGGATATGTCGTTCCTGCAAAAGAACCGGTGACGGTGATGGGCAACGGCGGACAGGGCATGGTCAATGCAGAGATTTACAACATGCTCAACGGCCAGTTCATGAGCGATCACGACGCCTTCCTTGCCAAACGGATCGCATTTGTCATGAGCGGTGGTGATGTCAAGACCGGATCACAGGTGGATGAAGACGTGATCCTGAAACTGGAACGGGAAGCCTTTGTTGACTTCTGCAGAGAAGAAAAGACCGTTGCCAGAATCGACCATATGCTGAAAACCGGAAAGCCGCTTAGAAATTAGGCGTTCAGAAATTAAGGAGGAGATATCAAATGAGAGACGCATATATCGTACAATCCGTTCGGACCCCGGGCTGCAAGCAGAAAAAAGGGCAGTTCAACCAGACCCGCCCGGAAGAACTGGCTTCCTTTATCATGAAGGAAGCGGTTGAAAGAACCCCCAACCTTGAACCCGGGCACATTGACGATGTCATGATGGGCTGCGCCTTTCCGGAGGCGGAGCAGGGACTGAACCTGGGGCGGATTGCCGCCAAAATGGCCGGTTTTCCGGACACGGTTTCCGGTGCCACGGTCAACCGTTTCTGCGCGTCCGGACTGGAAGCCATTGCCCTTGCCTCCATGAGAGTCTCTGCCGGCTGGTCAGAGGTCTGTATGGGGGCAGGCTGTGAATCCATGACCTATGTTCCCATGGGGGGTAACCTTCCCCGCCCTCATCCCGAATTTTCAAAAACCGAGCCGGAGATGTATGTTTCCATGGGCGTGACCGCGGAAAACGTGGCCAACCGGTACAAGGTATCCCGGGAAGATCAGGATCAATTTGCAGCCGATTCCCAGGCCAAAGCAGCCGCGGCCCGGGATGCCGGGAAATTCACGGAGATCGTTCCCACACCGGCGTATAAATATGTTAAACAGGCAGACGGCACCTATAAAAAAGAGCAGTTCATCGTCGAACATGATGACGGCATCCGGCCCTCTTCTGCGGAAGGTCTGGGCAAGCTGAGAACCGTATTTGCCGCTTCAGGCAGTGTGACTGCGGGGAACGCCTCCCAGACCACGGACGGGGCTGCCGCCACCATCATCGCCTCCAAGGAGAAGTGTGATGAACTGGGATTAAAACCCATGGGCCGCCTGGTGACTTATGCCACTGTCGGCTGCAAATCCGATGAAATGGGTGTCGGACCCAAATATGCCATTCCAGTGGCCCTGAAACAGGCCGGATTGACCGTGGATGATATTGACATCTACGAAATCAATGAAGCCTTTGCCTCCCAGGCCATCCACTGCATCCGGGAACTGGGCATTGAAAAACACATGGATCGGATCAACATTCATGGCGGAGCCATCGCCCTGGGCCATCCGCTGGGATGTACCGGTGCCAAACTGACCGCCACCTGTCTTGCCAACCTGAAAGAGGTGGGGGGGAAATACGGGGTGGTTTCCATGTGTATCGGCGGCGGAATGGGCGCTGCAGCGGTTTTTGAGCGGTTCTGATTTTCGTTCAAATAAACGGATAAAGATAATCGCCTGAAAAAGGGGGCGGTGCATGGGGCACCGTTCCTTTTTTTTCATACGCATTTTTTAATATGCATCTCATATGAAGTGCCCGCAAAAAAAGAACCGGACCGGTTTTATATGAGGTGGCCCACCCAATTTTCAACATCGGCTAAGACCTGGCCATGTTCAGGCTCGTTAAAAACTTCGTGAAACAGCCCCTCATACTGTTTCAAGGTCTTATCTTTTGATCCGGCTTTTTCAAAGATGATGGCGGCCCCTTCCGGATCCACCAGACGATCGTGGGTTCCCTGCAGAATAATAAAGGGCAGGGTGATGCGCCGGACATGCCGGTCGATTCGATCCATTGCCTCCAAAAGTTCTACAGCCAGCCGCACCGGTGTCCGGCCTTTAAACGTTAAGGGGTCGCGGATGTAATCTTCCTTTATTCGCGGGTCCCGGCTGACGGCATCCAGATCCAGGGCCAGTATACCGAAACCCGGGGCCACCTTTGACAGCAGCTTCCCCGCTGCAAGGGTCAGGACCGACACCTTTTCAGGCGGTTTCAGGGCGGGCGCGGACAGAATCGCCCCCCTGAATGGGGCCTGATGATCCAGCAGATAATCCAGTGCAATGGCCCCGCCCATGCTGTGCCCGATCAAAAAGAAGGGGATATCCGGCTGTTGGGTCTGAACCCTGCGAAGACAGGTATCCAGGGTATCGGTATAGTCTTTAAAGGTGTCGATCCGCTCCCGTTTTCCCTGGGAAAGTCCGTGACCGACATGGTCCCAGGTATAGACGGCGGCACCGAGCGGTAAAAAATGATCGACCAGATTCATATACCTGCCGGAATGCTCGCCCATACCGTGAACAAGCAGGAAGACGAACCTGACCTCAGCGTCGGAAACCCAGGATTGATAAAAAACCTTTAATCCCCGGGGGCCGTCAAAAAATCCGGTATTATGTTTCATCTGCTCACTCTTTGCTCACCCGTTTACGGATTACCCATCCGAATTTACGTGATCCGATTTAAAGATTACCCTCTCTCTGGTTTTTACATCATCTCAACGGCCGTTGCCATGGCAACGCCGCCGCCGCCGCAAAGCGTCGCAAGACCCAGTGTTCCCCCCTGTTTTTCAAGCGCATGGATCAGGGTAACCAGCAACCTTGCCCCTGTGGCCCCCACCGGATGTCCCAAACCGATACCGGAACCGTTGATATTGGTAATCTCCCGATTCAGCTTCAGCTCTTTTTCACACCCGATATACTGGGCGGCAAAGGCCTCGTTGACCTCTACCAGATCAAAATCCTCCACTGCCAGGCCGGATCGGTCCATCAGTTTGTGGACCGCAGGAACCGGAGAGATACCCATAACCGTGGGGTGGCAGGCTCCCATACCACTGGCCTTTATGAATGCAAGCGGTCTCACTCCCAGCTCTTTTGCCTTCTCTTCGGACATCAGGATCATGCCGGCAGATCCGTCATTAATCCCTGACGCATTTCCGGCAGTCACCTTTCCGGTCTTGGGAACAAAGGCCGGAGGCAGGCTTTGCAGCTTTTCCAGGGTCATGCCCGGCCGGAAGTGTTCGTCTTTGTCAAAAATAAGGGGATCGCCTTTTCGCTGCGGGACTTGGATGGGAACGATCTCTTTTTCAAAAGTACCGTCATGGGTTGCCCGCTCGGCATTATTGTGGCTTCTCAGTGCCACCTCATCCATCTCCTCCCTGGAGATATCAAGGTGCTGGGCCACAAATTCCGCCGTATGCCCCATAATGTAAGGCTTGCCCATGAACAGGCTGGCCGGTTCCCGGGTGGTATCAAGGGGGGTGGTTTCGTCAAAGGGCAGCAGATGGGACCCGCAGTGGAGGGCATGGATCATGGCGTCGACGAACTGGGCATCCTGAAGGCGGCATCCCCACCGGGCTTTGGGTACGGTATAGGGTACGCCGGACATGTGTTCCACCCCACCGGCCAGGATAACGTCTGCCGCACCGGCCTGAATCATGGCGGCTCCGGACAGAACCGCCTCCATCCCGGAAATACAGACCCGGTTAACCGTGGCAGCCGGAACCGTATCCGGGATACCGGCCATGAGGGCTGCCACCCGGGTGGTGTTCAAGGTATCATGATGTTCCACACAGGTGCCGTACCGCACATCATCAATGATTGCCGGATCGATACCGGCTCTTTTTACGGCTTCTTTCATGGTGACGGAGGCAATCACGGCCCCGTTCAACTCTTTCAGGCTTCCGCCGAATGCACCGATACCGGTTCTGCAGGCGGAAACAATAACAACCTTTTTCATGTGACTCCCCTCTCTTTTCTGATATTATCCAAATTCGGCATCCTCGATCTCAAGACATGACATGTCTCCGGTCCGAATGGCCTCCATCTTCCCCCGGGTAACCGGCAATACGGTATTGATAAAGAACCGGGCGCCTTTCATCTGCCCCTGATAAAAATGGATATCTTTTTTCCTGGGGTTTCCATCCAGTTTTTCAGCGGCGATTCCGGCCCGCCAGAGCAGCATCCATGCCATGAGCGTGTCACCGGTCACATCAAGAAACGGTCTGGCATTGGCAAATGCCTGCCGGATGTTGCCGGTCCCCATATCCGTTACCAGCATTTCAGCAATTTCCACTAATTTTTCAACTGTATGATCCAGTGAATCGGCCAGGCCGGAAATCCTGTCGATTCCTTTTGAGGACCGGATGGTATTTTGAACTTCCTCTGTCAGGGTTTTAAATGCTTCTCCCTTGTTCAGCATCAGTTTTCTGCCCAGCAGGTCCATTGCCTGAATGCTGTTGGTTCCCTCATAAATCTGAGTGATCTTGCAGTCACGGAGCAATTGTTCCTGGGGGTATTCCCGGGTAAATCCGTATCCGCCGAACACGTCCAAGCCCTGGCTGCAGAGTTCAAAGGCCCGGTCCGTGATATATCCCTTGGCCACCGGAATCAGGACGTCGATCATGCCCTGGCACCGTGATTTTTCATCTGTTGTATCCGCGGTTTTAATCCGGTCTTCCAGATATCCCACGTAAAACAGAAGGGATCGCATCCCTTCGGTATAGGATTTCATGGTCAAGAGAATCCGGCGGATCTCCGGGTGATGGATGATGGCCACGTTAGCGGAATCCCTCGGGGCCTCCACGGCTTTTCCCTGTACCCGGGTCCGGGCATAATTCAAGGCGTTCAGGTAAGAGGCGGATGCGTTTGCAAATCCCTGCATGCCCACATGGAGACGGGCTTCGTTCATCATAACAAACATGGCCCGCATGCCTTTGTTTTCATCCCCTAAAAGCGTACCGATGCACTCTCCTTTGCCGCCCAGGGAAAGCGAACAGGTGGGACTGCCGTGGATACCCATTTTCTCTTCAATCCCCGTGCAGACCACGTCATTGAACGCCCCCAGGGAGCCGTCCGGGTTGACTCTGAATTTCGGAACCAGGAACAATGAAATACCGGCCGTTCCCTCGGGCGCCCCTTCAATCCTTGCCAGAACCGGGTGGATGATATTCTCCACCAGATCATTTTCTCCGGAGGAGATAAAAATTTTGTTGCCTGTGATCGAATAGGTGCCGTCATCATTCTTAACCGCTTTCGTGGTCAGGGCACCGACGTCGGACCCGGCTTCAGGCTCGGTCAGCAGCATGGACCCGCCCCATTTGCCGGTATACATATTCTTTAAATAGGTATCTTTTTGTTCGGGCGTTCCAAAGCACTCCACCAGTTTTCCGGCCCCGTGAATCAGAATATTGTGAAGCATGAACGGATAGTTGGCACCGTTGAAATAGTTGTTGGCAGCCAGCGCCACCGTAGACGGCATGCCTTGCCCGCCCCAGTCCGGTTCATCGCACATGGCGATCCATTCCCCTTCCCGGAACAGTTCATAGGCCTTGTGAAAGGCCTTTGGAACACGCACCTCTCCGTTTTCAAACGTACACCCCTGTTCATCGGCTTCTTTCAGGAACGGCAACAGTTCTTTTACAGCCAGGTTCCTTGCCTCGGACACCACAAGGTCGATGGTCTTCTTTGTAAAATCCCGGAACAGTTCATGTTTACTTAAATCAGCCACGCCCAATTGTTCGTGGAGTACAAAATCGATATCCCTTCTGTCCGCCACTACCTGCGCCATCTTTCCTCCTATGGGGGCTTTCAATTCCTCGGTCATCCAATATTAAATCTGTATTTTCTATCCGTTTGAATCGTCCGGCCGGAACCGGATTTAATTTCGATATTTTTGCCGGCCGGAAACCTGCCTCATCAGCCAATCCATTTGATTTCATAATTTATCTGTGACAATTAAGCACACTTATGGTTTTAGATCAACCAAAAGTAAACGCTGTTTACATATTAAAAACCTCATTCTTTTTTTCAATGTACATGTCCTGTTTCACCCCTTGGTATCCTTCAGGTCAATCCAACGGTTTGTTCAGATTGTTCTTGTCCATCCTGTTTTGATGAATATAGTTGGATAAAAATTTTAATCCGCGGACTCGATAGACTTGCGTTTTCATTTTGTAGGCAAAAATGGCCCAAAATTCAGCCTAATTTTCCGTTCGCTTCGAATAAAATCAAGCAGTTAGGATTTTTCTGGTCTCA
>JANQML010000024.1 GCA_028280105.1 Desulfobacula sp.
CAGCCCCAAATCACTGAGCAGGGCCAAACGCAGCTGATCGCCGCCTTTACCCGCAAGGCACAACATCACCAGGAACAACAGGAACCAGAGAATGTGGGATTGCCGTAAAAAGGCGCGGGCGCTGGGTTTGACTGCCCTGCCGGTTTCAGTTTCATGCTCCGTTGGATGGTTCACCGGGGGCAGTTCGCGATGGGCCAGAACCGGGGCAACGAGTACCATATGTACCAAGGCCATGGCCAGGAGCGTTCTATCCCACCCCAGCCAATGATAGATCATCAGGAAAACACCTGAACCGATCATGTAGCCAACAAGGTAGCCCACCATTTGAATTGTATTGCCCCGTGACCTTTCCTCCGGCCTCAGTATGTCGGTTGCATACCCGTCCACCGCGATGTCAACGGTGGCAATGGTGAGGTTCAGCAAAAACACCCCCAGCAGGACTGTGGGCAGGTTGCCCTCCGGATTCAACAGGGCCAGAACCGGCAATATACAGATGGTGAGCAGGTATAGGGGCATGATCCAACTTTTCCGCCGTCCCCAGCGCTGGCTGAAATAGCGGTCCACACATGACGCCCATAAGAATTTCAGGGCCCAGGGGCTATAGAGCAGGGCGCTGAGACCGATGCCGCCCAAACTCAATCCCTGTTGACGCATCAACAGGGGCATAAGTGTCCAGGTGAAGCCCAGGGAAATATTCTGGAGCATGAACATAATGAATAAAAGCCCCATCTTTTGCCGGACAGGGACACGGGTGGTGTGAAGAAGCATATCAGCCATGGTATTTACCCGTTAAACCGGACAACCGTCAACCTGACGGTCACAAGCTTCGTAAACAGGCTCCCCCTCCCGTTTGCATAAATCCGTACTAAAGTACCGTTCAATACCGTCCGGCAACACCGTAACGATGCGTTTGTCATGGCCGAACATCCGGGCTACGGTTAACGCCGCCAGAATGTTCGCCCCGGAGGAAATACCCACCAGCAGACCTTTTTCAGACGCCAGCCCCCTTGCCGTTGAAAGGGCTTCCCCGTCATCCACCTCCAGCACCATATCAATAACAGCCGGATCCAGGATTTCAGGTATAAACCCGTCGCCGATGCCTTCTATCCGGTGGAGACCGGGTGAATGCCCCAGCAGGGCGGAACTGTCTTTCGGTTCAACAGCAATGAGTTTCATGTCCGGATTTCTCTCCTTTAGATAGCCCCCCGCTCCCATCAGGGTGCCGCCGCTTCCCACCCCGCACACAAAAATATCCACCTGCCCGTCCATATCCGTCATGATTTCAGGCCCTGTTGAATGGTAATGGGCCAGGGTGTTGTCGGGATTCCTGAATTGATCCGGCACAAAGAGGTCCGGATCTTCCCGGCGCATCCGATTTAGCACCTCAACAGCGCCGGCCACATTTTCCTTACCGGGGGTCAGTATGAGTTCCGCGTTCAGGGCACGGATCATCTCCTTTCTCTCCCGGCTCATATTGTCCGGCATGATGATGGTCACCGGATACCCCAGGACACGTCCGACCATGGCAACGGCAATCCCGGTATTCCCGGAAGTCGCCTCGGCAATGGACATTCCCTTTTTCAACTCACCCCGTTTTTCCGCTTCACGGATGATGTAAAATGCAATCCGGTCTTTAATGGACCCCCCCGGATTGAGGTATTCGGCCTTGGCATGGATGGAAATCGTATCACACCCGTGCCGTGGTTCAAAAAAATCCACCGGAATCAGCGGGGTGGCACCGATTTGATCTAATATTGCACAACTGGTCATGGCTTGCTTTCCTCTCAATTTGGATAATGTTTCAATTGTATTCGGCTTCAGGGCTGTTCTGGGCTTTCTCTCTCATTTGCCAGCTTCGGGCGGTCATCCGCTTGGTCCACAACTGATGATAGACCCCCTCTTTCTCCAGCAGATCAATGTGCCTGCCGGTTTCAACAATTTCCCCCTTTTCAACAACGATAATTTGGTTTGCATGGCGGATGGTGGAGAGTCGGTGGGCGATGACAATCAGGGTTTTGTTTTTCACCAGTTCCCCGATGGCCTCCTGGATATATCTTTCGTTGCCGGGGTCTATGCTGGCCGTGGCCTCATCCAGCAACACAATGGGCGCATCTTTGAGGATAGCTCTGGCAATTGAAATTCGTTGCTTTTCACCACCGGAAAGCGACTCTCCCGCTTCCGAGACCATGGTGTCATAACCCTTGGGCAGATCGCTGATAAACTCATGGCACCGGGCCAAACGGGCCGCGGCCACGATCTCGTCGTCCTTGGCAGTGGGTTTCCCGAACCTGATATTGTTTTTGATGGTATCATTAAACAGGTAAACCCGCTGAAATACCATGCTGATATGTTTTAACAGGCAATCATTGGTCATCTCCCTGATATCTGTACCGCCGATGGTGACAGCACCCTGTTTGACATCCCAGAACCGGACAATGAGATTGGCAATGGTTGTTTTACCGGAGCCAGACTGCCCCACAAACGCCGTCATCGTACCGGGCCTGGCAGTAAAACTGATGTCTTTAAGAACCGGCTTGTCGTCATAGGCAAAGCTGACGTTTTTGAATGCGATCTCGTAATTGTCGATGTGAATATCCTTGCCGTCAACTCCCATGAGGGGGTGGTTTTTCAATTCTTCATACCGGTCAAGGCCTGCTTTACCCAATAAAAAGGTCACAATGGCCCCTCCCAGGTTGATGGCAGGCAAAAACACGTAAAAGGCAAACACCACGAAAATCAGCGCAAGCTCAATCGTGAGGGTGCCGCCATTGTGAAACAGGAGGCTGGCCCATACAATCAGTGCGGTTGCCCCGTGAAAGACGGCTTTGTAAGCAAAAGCAGGCGGGATGAACCGCTTTTCAAACCGGAGGCTGCCCACCTTGGTATCCTGGATGGCGGTTTTGACGGTTCCGGCCCGCTTTCCCCCAAGGTTGAACGCCTTGATCACGGAAATCCCCATGGCGTATTCCAGTATGGCCTCTGAAAGCCTGCCCTGCTGCTCCTGCCTGAGAACCGACTCTGTCCGGCAGGCGCGTTCGATCCATTGGGCAAAGAAAATGGAAACAACGGACACGATGACGGCAATGGCCCCGATACGGACATCCGCCACAGACAACATCACGCAACCGATGGTGGTCATGGCCGCCGCATTGACCACCACATCCAGGTCGCGTATGGCCTTTTCCTCCACAAAGGCGAGATCAATTGAGATGATCGCAGCCACCCTGCCCAGGTTGCCCTGGGTGAAAAATCCCATGGGGAAAAGGCGGAACCTGTCGCCAATGTCCAGCCGCTCCCTTTCACATGCATCATAGGCCGCCAGTAGCATGTAATTCTCAATACAAAAGCCCAGCACGATTCGAATGAACAGGGCACAGAGCATCACGGCAAACAACAGCAGAATATCGTTTCCGGTCAGCGTCCCGCCCGCCAGTTCAGTAAAGCCATACAGCATCATACCCACGGGCATATTGGCGAATATGCTCTCAATGAATGCCAGGAAAACCCCCAATTTAACCCGTTTTTGGTCCGGGCCCAGGAACGCCATAATATGTTTCAAATAGGGTATCATTTGCTCTCTCCTCCCACGGAAATACGCCATCCCGCGACATTTTCATGGGACTGCCACAGCCGCCGGTAAATGGGGCTGGTCTTTGTCAGTTCCTGGTGTTTGCCCGTTTGGTGCACCTTTCCCCCATCCAGCACAACAATCTGGTCCGCATGGACAACCGTGGATAAGCGGTGGGCAATCACAATAACGGTTTTGCCGCTGATCAGTTTATTCAGGGCCTCCTGGAGCTTGTCCTCATTCTCGGGGTCGGTAAAGGAGGTGGCCTCATCCAGGATGACAATGGGTGCATCTTTGATGATGGCCCGGGCAATGGTAATTCTCTGGCGTTCCCCGCCGGACAGTGTGGCGCCGGAAGCGGAAACAACAGTGTCGTACCCGTTGGGTGTCCCCATGATAAACTCATGGCAGCAGGCACGTTTGGCCGCCGTGACAATCTCTTCCTCTGTGGCGCCAGGGTTGCCCAGCCGGATGTTCTCCCGGATGGACATTTGGAACAGGAAATTATCCTGGGCAACATAGCTGATACTCCCCATCAGATGATTAAAGGGAATATCACGGATGGAAACACCCCCGATTTTGATCTCCCCATGTTTATATTCCCAAAAGCGAACCAGGAGCCTTGCCAGGGTGGATTTCCCTGCACCGGACTCCCCCACAAGGGCTGTCAGGCTGTTTTGGGGAAACTTGAGATTGATATCTTCCAGTACGGTTTTGTCGGTATAGGCAAACTGCAGGTCCGAGATATCGATATCAAATTGTTTGGGGATTTTTGGGGTATCGCTCCCGCCTAGTTCATCCTCCGCCAGGATGGCCGTGATATGGGCGGATTTCTCCAGCAATACGGCAACGTTGGGGGCAAAATGCATCATCCGCAGCAAGGGGGGACCCATGCTCAGGGCCAGCATGATGGAAAGGACCAGGTGGCCAACGGCCAACTGGCCCGTCATATGCAGGTAGAGCCCGGTCGGCAGGGCAAACAACAGCGGGGAAGTCATCACCACCCTGTAAGCAGCCGTGTATTTCCATGACGCTTTGGCCCAGTCAACCGTATAGTTTCTGAAATCCCGGACGGAATTACTGTATTTATCATAGGAAGCGGCACCCTGGTTAAACACCTTGATCACCTCCATCCCGTTGATATAGTCAACGATATTGTTATTCATGTTTTTGGAGGAGGCATAATAGAATTTTAATTTTTTCAGGCCGCTGCGAAACACCAGTATAAAGGCGGTCATCCCGATAAGGACCACCCCCAGTACAGCCAGGGCCATTTTAAAACTGATGAAAAAAAGGGTGGTGAGGGCCACACCCAAGGTGACGGTATTGCCGATGCCTTCGGGTATAATATGCGCCAGAACCAACTCCATTTCCTCGACGTTGTCCACAAAATTCTTTTTGATCTCCCCGTGCCCTCTTTTCCGAACATCTCCCATGGGCATTTTCAACAGCTTTGCCACAAGGGCTTCCCTTAAATCGGCCAGGATGCCGTAGGCCACAAAATGGGAAAAATCCAGTCCCAGGTACTCGAAACCGGATTTTATCAGCATGAACACCAGGGCAAGTACGCTCGCGGAAAGCATATAGCTCGCGGTTAAAGGGGTATCAGCAAACAGTCTTGTAAAAATATCCGCGACAACAAGATAGGTGGCGATATTTGCCGCACCACTGAGCAGCAGCGCACCCACTGAGAGCCCGATCCGGCTCCGGTAGGGGGCGGCAAAACGCAAAATCCCGCTTGGTTGTTGGATGGTTTCTTCCATGTTGGGTTTCCTTAGGTGATTTCCCTTGTTCCGCGCGGGCAAAACACCCTCATTTTTTGTTCCTGTTTTGTGGCCCCTCCCCCCCTCCACACGAGGGAGGTGGAGGGACCAGGGTCCTTAGAAAGTCGCGATGATACGGGAAAGGCAGGCGCCGAAATCCACCGCAGCCGTTTTAATGAAAAAATGGTCTCCCTCTATGCCGATCAACTCAAAGGAAGCCGTGGTATATTGCTCCCAGGGGGCCATCACAGCCTTTGAAGCCTCTTTGTCCTTGGTACCGTAAATAGCTGTTATGGGCATGGCCAGGGGCAGTTCCTCCCTTGGGGCATATCGCTCCTCAATGGCCAGGTCCGCCCTGAGAATGGGGATATATATCTCCATCAGCTCCTTGTGTGCCAATACCTCCTTGGGCGTACCGGAAAATCGGTTTAATTCCCGGATGAACGCCTCCTCCGGCAGGTGGTGCAACGGAGAGGGCTCGGGAATATGGGGAGCCCTCGCCCCTGAGACGATCAGGTGCACGGGGAGGGGCATCCCCTTCCGGCGCAGGGCCCGGATAAATTCAAAGGCCACCAGGGCCCCTGTGCTGTGGCCGTAACATGCAAACGGCCTGTCCAGCCAGGGCACCAATGACGGTAACAGCCGGTCCACAAGTTCATGGACATCGGCAATGGGATCTTCGCCGATACGGTTCTCCCTGCCCGGTGGCTGCACCCCGCACACCTCAACGACATCCGGCAAAAAACCGGACCACTGCCGGAACACCGACGCACCGCCCCCGGCATAGGGGAAACAGAACAGCCGGTGTGTGGCCCCCCCATTTTTGTGCACCGCCAGGGCCGGGGTGTCACGCTTCTTTCCGTTTTGCCGGCTCAACATGTTCGGGTGTGCCATCATCAGATATCCACCTTCAGCATGAGCATGAAGTGCCTGTCCGGGGCCGGGAACTGCATGCCCCGCCAGCCGGAAGCGTAATACTCCTCATCAAACAGATTATTTGCGAACAGGGCCAGCGTGGCCCGTTTGTAGGTATAGCTGATATGGGCGTCCACATTCAGATAATCATCCATTTTATGGGTATCGTTAAAGTCGGAATAGTAGTCGTCATAATAGGCCACGTCAAAACCGATACTCCATCCGTTTTTCTTATATTTCCCACCGAATTTGAACTGGGTATGGGGGGTGTATAAGGTACTGGAGCCGGAATTGTCATAGGGCGAACTGGATCCCGGCCCGGATCTCCAGTCCTTATACTCGGAGTCATCCAGCAACAGGTGGACATACCCGGAAAAACCGCCTCCGAAATGAAAATAGTTGGCCCAGTCAATCCCTTGGAACACCACCTCCCCGGAGTTGGCATATTTAAAATAGACCATGTTGGTGGCAGGGTCCTGGACATGGTAACTGGCAATCATGTCGGTGTAATCATTGTAATAGAACGCCAGCACGGTTTCCCAGAACTCCGTCGGCCGGGCCTTGATGCCCACCTCATAGTTGAGTGAATCCTCGGGGCTCAGAGAGTTTTCCACCCCCAGTTCATAGGGGGTGGGTACCCGGAACCCTTTGGTAAAAGTTGCATACAGGTTCAAATTCTCAATCACTTCCCAGCTGGCCCCTATTCTCGGGGAAACAGCGTATTCCTCTTTATCGTCATAGGAGTTGCCCGGGCTCAACCGGTCATCCATTTCCGTGACATGGAGATCGCCGCGGACCCCCAAAGAGACGGTCAGGGGATCTGACACCTGCCATTCATACTGAGCAAACAGGGCATAGTTGCTCACATTTGCGTCGGTATCCCGGATGGTCATACCGCCCATTATCTGGTCCTGTTCCGAGGTCTCGTAATGGTAATGGCCGCCCAGTGTCAGGTCGCTGCCTTTGGTTCCGATATCCGAAAGATTCAGGAAGGTGCGCAGGTCATAATTATCCGTTGGCATGCGGGTATGATACCCGGCCTCAACAAAAGAGTTGCCGCTGCCATCCCCGTTATAGTCCTGATCTTCGGTCTCCCGGTGGAAACCGGCCCTGGTGACCCAGGTGGTGGTGTCGCTCAATTCATGGGTCAGATTCCCCCCCAGGAAAATGACCTCTGATTCCAGGCTGCCCCGGTCGGGATTTGCCTTCCGGTTAACCGCCCTGAGGGAATCGCTGATAAAGCTGTACATGGGGTTGGTGACCTCTCTTTCGCCATGGAGCAGTGTGGCTTCAACCGTTGTACGGTCTCCCAACAGGAAGGTGGGTGCAACGACCATGGATTTGTTCTCGAAACTCTGGTGGTCGTGGTAACTGTCACCGCTGCCAAAGCTGCCGGCCAGGGTCACGGCCGCGTTCTCAGATGAAAAGAACCCGACCAGATCGGTATGAATCTGGTCATAACTGCCGTAGCGGACAGATGCCTCTCCTTCCGCAGGTCCGAAAGGCCGTTTTATAAAGGTATTAATCACGCCCACCGTCCCCCTGGAGCCATACATGGACGTGCCCGCCCCCTTGAGCAGTTCAACCTTCTCCACCGCACCCCGGGGAATACTGTTCAGGATGTGGTTGCCCCAGCTCGCGTTGGAATGGACAGACACGCCCTCCAGCTGAAAGTCCAGGCTGTTGTTTAAGCGGTCCATGTCATAGCCACGGATGAATATCTGGTTACCGGCACCCGAGGCGTTGAAATCCTGCACGGCCACACCTGGTAAAGACTTAAACGTGTCCGTGAGATTGGGGGAACCCGAATCCTCAATCATTTCAGGTCCAATGACCGTGATGGACTGGGGCAATTCAGCAATGGCCCTGCCCGTCTGAGTGGCTGTCACCACGATCTGGTCCAGCTCCGTCGCCTCTTTCTGCTCCAAATCAGGCTGCTCCGAATCATTCTTCGTTCCTGCCTGGGCCACTGCCACCGGATCGGTATCCCCGGCCCAGGCCAGCGGCGCCAAACCCAAACCATACACGGCAATGGCCAGAATGACCGCGGACACTATACAACTTTTCATACCATGCATCTGTTTACTGCTGAAACCTGTCATCTCTTGAACTTCTCCTTTCCTGCCTGAACGCCCACAGCGCCAGGTGATTTGATTAACGTTTATGCAGATCGACTTATAATTCACCGGAAACCGAATGAGTGTAAACAAGGCCTTCCTGTTTCCGGAACAGGTCCATGAATTTGGATTGATCCACCCCGTTTTCAAAGTGGTGGAGCCCGGGACCGGCCACTGCGCCGTCCGCCACCAGCCGGGCCGTATCCGCCACTGTCATGGCGGTCATGGGATATCCGCTGGGATGGTAGGCAGTGGTCACGGTTTTTTGCCGGTTCCCGTCCAGCACCCCATCCATCTCCATATGGATCATCACACAATACTGAAGCGCTTCCGCCATGGTTCCCAAATCCGCATCCGCGCCCTTGATGAGTTCGTTTGCGGACTGCCGCTTCTCATCGGCCGTCCTGTACCGTTCTTCCCCCACAATGGAAAGCATGCTGGCCAGGAGATTTTTCCCGACTGAATGGTATTCATATATGGTGGTGACATTGTTATACCCGCCCACCCGGATCAGCCCTTCCGTTAAAAGAGGGATCATCTCAATCCGGCCCACCGGGGGAGGAAGGGGCACCATTCTGGCCTGGGTCTCTTTCTCTTTTTTGCCGTCCCGAAGACAGATCCACCCTTCCCCGACATTCTCCTCAAGGGTGCAGACAAAATCCCAGGCAGAGGCCCAGGACAGATCGCCATAGGCGCAATAGTGGTACGTCACCCGGTCCACCCGGTCGAAACCGGTTTTGATGATATAATCGGGTAGCAGTTCGGACAGGCCGGGAAAGACACCGGCCGACAGGATAAAGCACAACCCTTTTTCCAGAATCTTTTTGCGGTGTTTGGCGTAGACGTTATTGTACAGGGATTCGCCGCCGCTGGGATCAACGTAGTCGATTCCCTTTTCCAAGGCGACACTTGCCACACCATCCCCCAAGATCCGGGAAGGACCGGTGCAGTTCACCACCAGGTCGCATTCCGAACAAAATGCATCCAGAGAAACAGGGTCTTCCACATCCGCCGCCATAAACCGCACATTGTCAAACCCTGCTGCGGCACGCATCCCTTTTTCTTTGTCCCTGCCGCCGAGAATAATGGTATGGGGTGTTGTCTGGAGCAGCCACCGGCATACGTCAATCCCGATCACCCCATATCCGCCAATGATGCCGATTGTTTTTCTTTTCTTATCAGACACGTTCCTTTTCTCCTTTTAATGTTTAACAGATGCCGGTTTAAACACCCGAACTTTTGAGAACCCTGTTAATAGTACGGGCCGTCAAATGGATGTGGGGGTCTTGAAGGCAGGTGGGATGGGCGCCGGTTACGGGGGTCACGCGTACCCCACCCTTTGCATGGGGTTCCCAGATGGCTGCCGCATCATTTTTATAGGTGAGCGGATACACGGCATCCCTGGGCCGTATGAAATCTATGGTGCCGGAAAAGGTGCCGCGGCAAAAACGTGCCTGCGCGTTGTAGCTGGCCCTGTAATTTTTAAACAGGGTGGTGAACTGGTCCGGGGTCATGGTTGAAAAACCGGGAACGCTGTTCACTGCCGCCCTGTAAAACAGAGCCAGCCGCTCTTCAAGGTCCATGGACGAAAGGCGGCCGTAGCGGTACGCGGTCATGGTTGAGCGGTGCGGCTCTTTTTCAAAGTGCCCGGCCAACGCACCTGAGGGGATGCCGTCTGGACAGACACTAAACAGGACATCCAAAAAGTCCAACCCCTGGGCCGTGTCAAAATTGAGGCCGAACCGGTCATGGTTAACCGGCCACATCTTGGAATATACAAAGGGCATCACCACATCATCCTCGATCCAGACCAGGGGAAGCCCGGTGCTGATGAACACCAGCCGGGCCACGGTCTCTCCCCTTTCCTCAAGCTGCCTTGCCATCTCGAATGCAGTGACGCCCCCCATGCAGTATCCGCCCAAAAGGTAAGGGCCCCGGGGCTGCAATTCCTGGATCGCATCGGCATATTCCGCTGCGATCTCCGGGATCAGGCGCTCCGGGTCCCGGCTGTGGTATTGGTCAGGATCCGCCACCTCAAACCCGTAAAGGGGCCGGTCAGGATCAAAATACTGGGGCAGATGCCGCAGGGCATCCAGGCTGAGTGTGCCGTCATGGACACAAAAAAACGGCTGAAGATGGCCTTTGGCCTTCACCACCACCACGGAAGCGTTCCGTTTAGCGGATGAAACCGGTTCCCGGGCGCCTTCCGGTCCGATATTTACGGACAAACCAGGGGCCAGTTCCGCAATGGTGGGGTTTTCCAGGATTCTATTGATATTAAATGACTCTTTTATACCGTCGCCAAACCGCTTTTGGATGGCCTCGGCCAATTGAATCAGTATCAGGGAGTCGCCGCCCAGTTCAAAAAAGTTGTCATGGGTGTAAATATGGGTTTGTTGAAACAGTTCCTTCCATATCTCCACCAGCCCCTGCTCCACCTGGTTTTTGGGTTCACCGCCCTGCCCT
>JANQML010000092.1 GCA_028280105.1 Desulfobacula sp.
CAAGGGGGAACCGGTTTCAATGGACTCAAGAAAGTGCCGGTTAATCACTGCCAGTGTCATATTCAATTGATCAATGCTGAGCAGGGCATCCTTTGGAATCGAGGTCATACCGATAAAATTGTCCGGGCAAAAATCGACTCGCGGTCTTCCGTTTTTTTCCATATAAATGGGATATCCATGGGTCCGGCAGATAATCGGGCGGGCCGGATATAATTCACACGCGCTGTTTATCAACAGCGGACAACCGGTTTTATTTTGTTCCACTCTTTCTGTTATTTTACGCTGCCGTTCCCCGGACAATTGCCGGAAAGTACAGGCCATGGCCAGCGCTTCAACCGGAAACAGGGTCAGATATTTACAGCATTTATCACATCCCTTTTTGCAGGCAATATAACCGGCGTAACGGATTTCCACGTTCCGGATGTGGGCATCCACCCGCTCCACCAACGCATTATAATTACCCAGCCGCTTCCGGATATGTTTTATATCTGCCATTCTATCTCCTGTGGTCCTGTATCGGTCCGTTTTTAATCCATAGATATTTCACGAACCGATTCTTTGTCATGATATATCCGGGTGTCAACCGAGGTTAACTATTACCTTTGAAAGGTGTCCCGTCAAGTATTGCCGTGAAAATACGGCAGGATTTACAGGATGCGGCGTTTAAAAAATATCAAATCTGAACGATTATTTGCTCCAGACTATTGACCGAACGTTCGGTATGTATTATGGTAATAAAAAATTAAACAAAGAGATAACCCGGGGAGAAAAAACAAATATGGCCAATAAAAAAGAACAAGCCTCCGAACAGATGCGGCACAAAATCCTGGCAACGACCATCAAAATCATTGGACGGGAAGGATACGGCGAAGTGACCGCCAGTAATCTGAGCCAAAAAGCTAAAATAAGCAAGGGTGCATTATACCATCATTTTACCAACCTTGACGAGATACGGTACGAGGCCTTGGCATTTCTAATTCACCAGTTAATTGACACGGGCAGCCCTTCTGAGTATGAGAGCCTTAAAGAATTTCTTCAGGAAACCGGAAAGCAGGCATTTACAAACATGGATGAATATCCGGTGGCGACAAAAGCCCTGTTTACCTATGTGGTACAGGCCCTTGTGGATAACAAACTGAAAGATCAGCTCCAAGGCCTTGTAAATCACGCATTACAACAATACAAACACGCGTTTTCATATTTTTACCCCGATATAAATGACGTGGTTCTGACCGGCCTGGTGCAGATTGTTGATGCCTATATCGGCGGTGCAACTCTCCAATGTTACATTCTGAATGATACCGTGTTGCACCAGGCAAACTGGGAACGGTTCAGCCAGATGCTGATAGACCATATTGAACAGGTTCGGACACGTTGAGAAAAGACCCGTATATTTATTTTTGTTAAAAGGCAACGATTCATGAATTTTATGTCTCTTTATTCAAAAAAAGACCGAACGTCCGGTATTTATAGTCGACCCGCATCCGGCATAGAATTCTTTAATAGCCGAACATACCAAATGAGGAGTCAAGATGAGACAAAGAAGCACTTCAGATAAAAAAACAGACGATCTTTTTAACCGATCCCTTCGGAAAGGCAAGGTTTGGAGTTTCCGGCAAAACAGATTGGAAAAAATCATTCAACATACAGGAATTCGGGTGTGGTTTTCCGTTTTTCTGGTGGTTCAGGCCGGGATTCTTTCCGGATGCTCAGAAGAGGAATGGGCTCAGGAAATCAAGGGAAGTCCCCATATTCTTGTAGAGACCGAAGAAGTTATCCCCCGGACCCTGACGGGAAGACTAAGCAGTTTTGGCGTATTGGAGTCCGTAAATGAAGTGATCATCAATGTCGATTTTTCAGCACCGGTGGCCGAAGTCATGGTGCATGAGGGTCAGAGGGTCCGTAAGGGTGAACTGCTGCTCCGTTTTGATACGGCAAAATTAAAGCTTAAGTATCAGCAGAACCGGGCGGCGTTATCCCAGGAGGAAAGCACTTTGGAGAATCTTGGAACCACAAATAAGAGGCTCGAAAACCTGCTCGCCGCCGGGGCGGCTTCCCAACAGGCAGCGGATGATGCCCGCTCTGCATATCAGACGGCACTCGCCCGGGTGAAAGCCTCTCAAAACGGGCTCAAGCTCCTGAAGCGCGACCTTGAACACAGCGAGGTACACAGCCCCATTGACGGTATTGTGAATTCCAAACTGGTTGAATCCGGCCAGAATACCATTGCATATCAACCCCTTATCCTTCTTGATACCACCAAGAGCTTAAATGTGTCCGTTTATGTCGGCGAAAGTGCGGTGCCCCTCTTGCGTGCCGGTGCGCCGGCGATCGTAAAAACGGTTGCCGGAACGCTTGAATCAAAAATAAATTCTATCGGCGCAACATCCGACCCCCGGACCGGCAATTTTGAGGTCAAACTGCTGATCGATAATACCGGCGGGCTTTTAAAACCGGGTATGACAGCTGATGTGGAACTGACACTCAACTCCGTGAAAAACAGACTGGTTATCCCTCAGGCCGCCCTGTCCGGCCGTTATGGCCGCTATGTCGTATTCCGGGTTGTGGATGGCCTGGCAAGACAGACAGACGTGGCAGTAACAATGAATGGTAAAGACCAAATCCTGGTAACCAGGGGGCTTGCCGGTGGAGAAACCCTTATTGTAAAAGGCGCACAAAGCGTGCGGGATGGTGCGCAGGTGAAGGTGGCAAATGAATAGGTTATTAAAATTTTCTATTGAGCAGCCCAAAGCCGGCAACCTGATCATGCTGGCGGTGATCTGCATGGGTATGTTGAGTCTCGGGGTTATCCGTTATGAGGTCATGCCTAAAATCGATCTGGGAGTGGTTACCGTCTCCACGATTAAAGCGGGTGCCAGTCCGGAAGAGATAGAGTTATCCATCACCACGGTTATCGAAGAGGAACTGTTAAAGGTAAACGGAGTTCGAAAAATTTTTTCCAACAGCCTGGAAAATCTCTCGCTCATTACACTCAATCTGGATCCGGATGCGGAAGATCAGACAAAGCTTTTGACGGATATCCAAAAGGCCGTGGACAGATCTCTTAGTAAACTGCCAAAAGATCTGACAGATAAACCCAAGGTAGAAGAACTGGGAAGTGATAAATTCCCTATTGCAGAACTGCATATCACCGGATCGGTTTCAGAGTCTGTCCTGCGCAATCAGGCCAGGAACTGGCAGAGAAAACTGCGCCAGCTGCCGGGTGTATCTGCCGTTGAACGGATCGGATACCGTAAACCCGAGGTCAGCATCCGACTGGATCGGCAGAAACAGTTTAAACTCGGTGTATCCTATGACGAGGTCCGTCAGGCCGTTGCCCTTCGAAGCGTCCGGGACAGCGGCGGCTCCCTGGCCTCTTTTACAGGTGAAAAAAAGGTGCTGGCAGTCGGGCAGTTTCGGGATCCGCTGGATATTGCCGATGTGATTATCCGTTCACAAGAGCCTGGAAACAACCTGCTTTTAAGAGATATTGCCCAGGTGATTCCCGACTATGAAAAATGGCAGATACAGGTCCGTTCGGACGGACAGCTGGCCATAGCGCTGCAGATAAAGAAAAAGGGGACGGCAGATGAATTGAAAACGGTACAGGCCATTAAGGATCTGCTGGCCGATCAGGAATCCCAGCTTCCGGACGGTCTTGAAATCAAACTCATCAATGATGTGTCACGTTTTACAAAGGATATGCTGAACACCTTAAACGGCAATGCCCTGCTCGGCCTGGCTTCCGTCTTTTTAATTCTATGGATTTTCCTTGGGCGTAAATTGGCATTCTGGGTGAGTATCTGTCTTCCGTTTTCCGTTCTTGCCACATTCTCCCTTCTTTTTGCGCTGGGCCATTCGATCAACAGCCTGGTTCTCATGGCCATGATCCTTGTTCTCGGCATGCTGGTGGATGATGCCATTGTCACGGGGGAGGCCATTCAGAGCCGGCGGGAAAGCGGACTTTCCAGGAAAGAAGCCGCCATCATGGGAACAAAGGATATTGCCGCCCCGGTCTTTGTCAGTGTACTGACAACCATTCTTGCGTTTTTTCCTCTTTTTTTCATTGGCGGGCTTGAAGGGGCGTTTGTGTTTTCCATTCCGGTTGTGGTGACGGTGATGCTGCTGGCATCTTTTTTTGAAAGTAAATTTCTGCTCCCTGCACACCTGGCCCACAGCCGCTTCAAAACAGAAGAGCGGGTCTGGCTGATGCGTTTACAGGGATTCTACAGAAAGGCCATCCTGTGGATGCTTGAGAGGCGTAAATGGACAACCCTCTTGCTGGTAGTACTCTTTATTGTCGTGACCCTCGTCAGCGGCTCACTGGTCCGCTTTCAGCTTTACCCGGATACGGCCATTGATACCATCCATGTGCAGACGGAACTCCCCAACGGCACCGGTTTTGAGCAGACAGTCTCCCGGATTGCAGTTCTGGAAAAGGATATTCGGTCGGCAATTCCGGACAAAGACCTTTTAAATATTATCAGTCAGATCGGTCATCATGACACGGATGTGTATGGCGCATCAGAGGGCCAGAATCAGGCCTGGGCGTTAACTACGGTTTATCTGAAGGCACAGAATCAGATGAGTACGAGCCAGAAAGAGATATTGACCCGGCTTAAACATCTGGCCAAAAAACAGACCGATTTTCTCTCCATAAGGGTGGAACCGCTCAAGGACACACCGGTTTTAGGCAAGCCCATAGAGTTTGAGATTATGGCCGACGGCAATGAGAAGCTGGTCATTGCAGATGCCGTAAAAGCCTTTTTAAATGAACAGCCGTGGACAACCGATGTGTGGGACAGCAGGAAAAGCGGAAAACCTGTTGTCGACCTCCATTTCCACCATCAAAAACTGTCAGGGTATCACTTAAGCGTTAAACAGGTGGCAGATGCCGTCAGAGCGTCCATAGACGGTCTTTTGATTCATGAGCAGCAGATGGCTGCGGAACGGGTCTATTTTCGTTTAAAAACAGATTCAAAAGAAGAAAAGAGATTAAGTTCACTTCAGGACCTCTATATTGTCAACAGCGTGGGCAGACCCGTCCATTTGAGTTCTGTGGCGGATTTCAGGCTGCGTCCCGGTGAAGCAGACATCAAACATTTCAGCGGCAGGCGAAGCGTTACCGTCTTTGCAGAGATTGACAGAAAACAGATTGATGTTCCCACTGCCAACAAGAGGCTGGCAGACTTTATTAAAACAAAAGACTGGCGCCATACATTTCCCGATGTCTCCTTTTACCACGGCGGTGAGATTGAACAGCAGCAAGCATCCTATGACAGCCTGGTAATAGCGTTTACCGCCTGTCTGTTCGCCATTCTGTTCGTACTTGTGGTATTGTTTAATTCCTACAGTCACCCCCTCTTGATACTGGCCGTGCTCCTCTTCAGCATCACGGGCGTGTTCCTTGCCTTTGTCCTGCAGGGGATGCCCATGAGTTTCCTGGCCCTGATCGGTCTGCTCGGACTCACCGGTGTTCTTGTCAATAATGCGGTGGTCATGATATTTACCCTGAACAAGGAAGCAAAAACAAGGGAGATGACGCTCATTGCCAAACATGCTGCCAGCCGTTTTAGGCCCATTTTCATCACCTCATCCACCACCCTTGTCGGCCTCTTCCCCACAGCGTACGGATGGGGAGGGTATAATCCGTTTGTGGCCCCAATGGTTATGGTTATGGCATGGGGCGTGGCGTTCGGAACCATCATATCCCTGGTGCTGTTGCCCTGCCTCTTTGCCCTTAACGAAGATCTCAGGCATTGGATCAGGCGCCTCAGACAGGCAGGAAAGGCGTCTCAAACGGTATGAGAAAATCGAGAACAGATCTTTGACCGTACACAACAAATGAAGGATTAACAACCGTGCCGGGGAACGAGGCTCTGCGCAACCAAGCTTTTACAGCGGAACGCAAAAAACACACCCGCTGAAAGGCGACGTTGCCTGATCCCAAACTAAATGAGCATCATCCTTCTGCCCTTTTTAACCTTTCCACAAGATAACCGGCGATCATAGTCAGGCATTCCGGATCCAGGTATTTCTCCGCACAGGTTTCAAAAAGAAAGGAACATGCGGGTGGAAATTCATCGTCAGCATCGTTGAACAACACCAAAATCGGTACTCGTGGCAGGGCATCAAAACAAATGGCCAGATCATAGGCACTCTCAAGGTCGGCAGGATACCCCCCGAGTTTCTGGCCTGCGGTTTCCAGATCCTCTTTTTTTCCTGAAAAACGGGCAGCAACGGGGCGTTCGATGTCATTTGCAAAATATGTGGTCAACGGTCCGGAATCCTTTAAATCTTTGAAAGATGCCCATTGCCGTTTGTGCGGGCGGATATCCGGGCACATATAGAGATACTTGAAAAGAACTATAGATATATAAAGGGCCGGCCTGTTGCCGTCCGGGGCGATGACGCCCTCTGCCGAAATCCTATAGGGCTTTTTAAACAACGGAATAACCACACCATCATCTTTCAGGAGAACACCCAAGTTTGCCTCAAGGGATTTAAAATCAATGGTGTCAAATTGGGACAGGTAATATTGGTAAGTCTTTTCATATACATCGTTCATATTTTTCTCCTTTTTTCAGGATAGTAATTACCGGTTGAAGCGGTCTTTTTCCTGCTTTTTTATCAGCGAAATAAAAAAAGTTCATCACCCACCTGGGGGGTTTTGTCTGTTTGGTCTTGTATTTTTTTAGATTTATGAATAATGAAATGATTAAGATTAGGAAAAGAGGGCTGATGTACATCACAAATTATTCAAAATTTCACTGTATTATTGCATTTCCAATCAAACCTTCATCGGATTCGGCAGGCATTGATCAATCCAGCGCTAAAATATGGTCAGCCTCTTTCAGGCTGGACCGGGATGTAAGTTCGCTCTTCCCATTTATCAATGCCGAAGTAGACGACGCCCTTTACTATGACAATCCGGCACATGTCAGGTTTCTGTTAGACGGATTTCGCTGCTTTTTATATCCTGACACAGTAGCTGTCCATTTTTTTGAAAGCCGTGCTGCGGCAAAAGAATTTATACCCGGGTTCCTGGATTTTTTAAACGCTGTCCATGGCCGAAAAAAAGACATCAGACCGAACCACAACCAAATACGGCATATTCCCGTTACCGATATTTTGAAAATTCTCCCAAAAAACAATTGCAAAAAATGCGGCTATCCGACCTGTGTGGCATTTGCTGCGGATATGGCCCGGGGCAGGGCCATTGCCGACAAATGCCCGGACCTTGCATCGCCTGCCTTTGAAACGGCGCAATTTCCTGTTCTTGACAACAACAAAAATGTCATCGACGCGGTGAACCTGCCCATCAGCACCGCCGGCATGAAAGTCCGGATCAAATCTTTACAAGACCGTATTGTTGAACTTGAAAAAAACGTTAAACATCCTGACACCGGCCGGGCCGCCGCAAGGTCTTTGGAGAAATTCAAAACAACCGATTTTAATCTCACACACCGGGAAATAGAAATCCTGAAACTCATTGCAAAGGGAAATACCAACAACGAAATATCCGGGCTTCTTTTTATCAGCCCTCATACGGTGAAAAGCCATATGATCAATATTTTTAACAAACTGGGGGTCAACGACAGAACACAGGCTGCAGTACTGGCAACACAGAACGGCATCATCTGACATGCGGCTGGCCAAGGGAGGCATAAACGGGTCTGCTCTCTGCGCCTGCTTGAGAATTCAAAAATCAAAGTGAACCGGACCAGCCGGTTGTTTCTAAAGTTGTGGTAATAAACATGAATAAAGACAAAGCCAACCGCCTAATTACCGAATATGTCAATGGCTGGATAAATGGCGATGCTGCACGAGTATTGAATACCCTTGCCCCGGACTGTTTGATAGTCGAATCGCATGGACCAAGGTTTGAAGGCAGAGACGAGGTTGAGAAATGGATCAATGACTGGAACCAAGACGGAAGCAAAGTAATTGAATGGGAGATAAAAAACAAACTCCTTCAAGACACGAACGCAGCGTTTCAGTGGTATTTTCGATGCATTATGAAAGGCAGGGAATACAAAATTGATGGCGCCAGCTTTGTGGAGTTTCGAGACGAAAGAATTTCCATTATCTTTGAATATATGCAAACGAAACCCGAAGCCGCAAAAAACCAATGAGCCCAAACAGGCAGTGCAGACAAAGTCGTTTATATAATGGGGTCGCCCATTAAAGGGCAAGTCAAGAGAAAAACCACCCCACCCTATGAAAAACCGACGTTTTCATTTGACTTTTATACAGTTTCATACACAATCACTGCTGCTTTATCCTTCTCCGCTCCCGTGCGGACGCAGTAGCGCCTCTGGCAGGGCTTGCCAGCGGGGCCGCCTTCAGCAGGACCAGGGCGCTGCCAATCTCTGCTGTCGCTATCCGTAAAGCTCGAAGACTCGTTAACGGCTGCCGCTGGACCCGCCACAAAGGGCATGTGCGCAGTGCGCACGGGGTGTGCGGTTTCGGGGAAAAAGGAATGAAAATGTTGAAATAGGTACGGTGTCCCCTTATTGCGTGGAAGACACTGTTGATCTTCTAATGGAAGAAGTTGAGCTTGATAGAAGCCAACAAGTATTGTTTGAAGGCAATGACATTAATCATCTTTGCCTTTTTTTAATGCCAATATGTAGCCAGTTATTGACAATGACAAATAAATAATCGCAAGTGCAAAATTGATTGGAAAACCGACAGCGCGAAGCGCCTCAGAGGCATAAATATCTGTGCCTTCTACTAAAGGCCCAATGATGATGCCTGACCAAAAAGAAACAGGAGCAAGAATGGCAACTGCCAGCCATTCTTTGGTCTTTGGCATCTTTATTAAAGCCCAAAGACTAAAAAGGGAAACAATAAACAGCGCTGTGGCCTGCATAACAATATGGAACCTTGCATGTCCCGGCCAATTTTCATTGAACAAATGATGTGGTCCGAACACATCGACTCGAAAAACAATGATGACTGTTGTGATAATTACAAAACCTAAAAGACCAAGTCCAATTTTTGGCAAACTCATGACGCTTCCTTTATCGTACATTTGTATTTTTAAGGGATAGGGAAGGAACCCTTTTGGCTAAAGAAAGTATCAAAAATCCCCAAAGTTAAAAATATTACGGCTCCCCTGATACAAGCACAACATGTTGTGCTTGTATCAGGGGAGGGAATCTTTAGTCAAGACAAAAATCAAGATCTGAAAAAAACCGGGAAATAATACATAACGTCAAATGCCAAATGGGATCGGACCAAGGCAACCATTTGAAATAACAATAAATAGATTTTTCAAACACCCTGATTTCAGGGTTATATTACATTTTTCGGGGTAAAAACGAGCGATATAGAAAATCCGAACGAATATTCAAAACAACCCAAATGCACACGGGCAAGCCGGTGATCTGAAAACGTTATAACAATACGGATTATACATTGGTACTTTAAAATCCTTACCATCAAAGGTTTTCCATAATGAGGATTAACCATAGGATTCTTTCTTAGGGATAAAACCGTCTTTCAATCTTTCTTGAGCAAATGTGATTTAAATATGAAGAAAGCTGTCAGGCATTGATATTCACCCTGCCTGATTCGATAATGTCATCAAATCAATGAGGACCATTTGTCCATCGCAGGCAGGAAAAAACTGCCGCTGTATGAGCCAGGATGTTGCCAGGCAATGCCATAAATTATTTTTTTTCCTAAAAAAGTCCTGAAGGATTGTTTTGAGGGGTTTATAAAGCAAGGGGGGATATGAAAATTCATCTGCATAAAAATGCCAGGACCACCCCGGCCCAGCGGCTATTTATCCAGAACAACAGCCATTTGAACACCTCCCAGCTGGCCCTAAAGCTGGGTGTCAGCGAAACAACCATTAGAAAATGGAAAAACAGGGCCTCTGTGTTTGATAGACCCCATGCCCCCAAAACCATCCGGACCGCCCTTGGGAAAAAAAATGAAATTCTGGCGGTTCTGATTCGGATCTGCCTGCACGCCGGCCTGGATGATCTTCATGCAATGATTTCCACATTTTTAAAGACATCCTGTTCTAGATCCACCCTGAACCGGTGCCTGAACCGATATCAGATTTCCCGGTTACATTCGTTGAAAAAAAAATTACCGAATTCATATGCCTATCATAAAGGTGCATGCCTCAATTACACCCGGATTCTGTACTTTTTCGGAAAAAACAATTCCAGACACTTGTGCTGTCATGTGGCCATGGACATCCACAGCCGCTGGGTATATATCACCCATGCTTATTCTGATGCACCAGAGGATATCATCTGTTTTCTTAATCATGTATTCTCTGTATTCCCGGTAAAGGTAGGTGCCATATTATCACCAGGGGATATCATATTTCAGAATCCTATCCCAAAACCATTTGACCATTCCCTTGAATGTCTGAAGGCATTTTGCCAGAAAAATGAACTGCACTTTAACAGCACCCACGATGAATACGTCAAAACAAAAACCGTATTGGCCAATGCCTATCTTTCGATACCGCCCAACCCCGGAGAGCCAGGTGTGGCACCTGTTGACTTTTACACCCCGGTATTTCAACGAATGCTCAACGATTACAATTGCAGATTTCAGCAGAAAGCCATCAAGAATCTGACACCAACCCAGTATCTGAACCAGCGTTTTAAAAAATATCCCGCAAGTTTTATCTGCCGGCCGAAACAATCCTGTGATACCGGCCCCCTGTAAGCGGGCGCCTGGCTTTGGACTGGTATATTTATTGTTATAAAGATCTATATAAAGCCTTGGCCTTAAAGGCTTTTAACTTCGGATATGAAAGGAGGGCGATGCCTATGATGGGGGTTTAATGTGTTTGTTCTATTTCATCAACCATATAGATATTAAAAGGAGTATATGATGAATATCCAGGGAGCTGGACAATACTATGCCGGCTATCAGCCCATGCAGATGCGCCGGGCCGGTGGGATGTCCGGCGGATTTAACCCGTCCGATATTGATGCATCAAAAATCATCAAAAACAACGATACCAATCAGGACGGCGTGATTTCCGCCGATGAAACCAAGATGTTTGAATGCATAAGTCTAAAAAGTAGCCTCCAAGCAGTATGATAGCTTAAAATAGCGGCTGGAATGGCATATGCCATCCAGAATCATTACCACAAG
>JANQML010000006.1 GCA_028280105.1 Desulfobacula sp.
ATCACAGCCGAACCAGACCAGAATGGTTGAAGAGATCAGAACCAGCAGCCGGGATGCCATCTGGGCGGTCAGATAGTCAAAGGCGGTTACCGGAGTGGCCTTCAGCCGCTTCAACACACCGATCCGCCGGTACCGGACAATAACATATCCGACACCAAACAATGCCGAAAACATGATATTCATACTGATGATCCCCGGAAACAACCAGTCGATATACCGGATCTGCCGGCCTGAAATCTCTTTTTTAATTATCTTTTCATCAAAGAGAGTGTCCGGAAGAACAGATACTTTGACCATCTTTTCCAAGACATATCCTTTGGGAGACGAGTCACTCACCCAGTACTCAAGCTTGGATAGACCAGAGGCGGTTTCCGGATTTTTAACCAGCAAATCGATCTTGTGGTTCTTAAGCCGTTCCATAGCAGTTTCAAGGGTCTTGAAACCGACTATTTTTATGTACGGGCTTTCCTTTAATGCCTCCGGGATCCGGATTTCACCTGGAGCGGCATTCTCCTGTGAAGCGGGAAAGACACCGATTTTATAGTCCCTGCGATTGTCCGAGTTAAAGACGAGGCCAAATCCGGCAACAATTAAAAACGGGAACAGAATATTCCACCCAAAACCGGCCCGATCCCTTATGAACTCATAATTCCGTGCCACAAACAGGGCCCATATCCGCTTCATATTCATTTTTCTATTCCCGCAACCGCTTACCGGTCAGTTTTAAAAACACGGATTCCAGATTCCCCGTACCTTCCATTTCACTGCAGTGGCGGTCGATCAGTTCCTGTGGAGAGCCGTGTTCAATAATATGCCCGTCGTCCATGATGGCAATGGTATCGCACAGGGCCTGCGCTTCTTCCATGTAATGCGTTGTCAGAACGATCGTTTTTCCATTCTGATTGATATCCCGGATAATCTCCCAGATATGTTTCCGGGCCTGTGGATCCAGGCCGGTTGAGGGCTCATCCAGAAAAATCAGATCCGGATCATTCAGCAGGGCAAGGCCGAGCAGCAGCCGCTGCCGCTGACCGCCGGATATCTTATTGTTCATCTGCTTGCCGATCTTTTCAAGCATACACAGCGAAAGGACCTCATCTATGGGCAAGGAGGTTTCATAGAATGCTGAAAATGTTTTTAATGTCTCTTCAACCGTCAGATAGGCAAGCAGTTCCGTGTGCTGAAACTGGATACCGACCTCCTGGTTAAAGGTCTGATCCCGCTCCCTGCCCCTATACCGGATTTTACCGGCGTCCGGAGAGAGGATGTTTTCCATCATCTCCACAGTGGTTGTTTTTCCTGCCCCGTTGGGGCCCAATAGCCCAAAGCAGCTACCGCCGGCAATCCCGATAGATATCCCATCCACCGCCACAATCCCGTTGTAACTTTTTCTTAAATTTTCGACTTCGATAATCGTATTGGATAACATTTTCATCATTTTTCTCAGCCCATAACCGGCCGATACCGGAAGGTTAAATTATCTAACCCCATGACTGTATAACCGAAATCAACACATTTGAATAGCCATTTTCTTTTGTTTACCCGAATTATTGCGGACAAAAACACAACCGGCCCCCGATCCGCTTAAGGATTGACCCAAACGGACAGGGTCATGTTCCAAATGAGTCGTAAAAAATGCCGGAACCATGGGAACAAAAGAGTTTTTACATGCGTTGGGCCTGCAAATTATCGGCTTGTGTCTTGATCATATGGAGCCCGATGTGGTACGTAACCATGATTTAAAACATCTGCAATTTATGAGGAGGGGTCATGCCTGGTTTTGAAATATTTGGAGAAGAAGAACGGAAAAGCGTAACCGATGTTCTGGATACCGGCGTCCTTTTCAGATACGGATTTGAAGGGGCGCGGAAGGGTCATTTCAAAGCCCTTGAATTTGAAAAAAAGTTGTGTGAGGTCACCGGGGCCGGATACTCACACCTTTGCTCCAGCGGCACGGCAGCATTGAGCACGGCCATGGCGGCATGCGGAATCGGGGCCGGAGACGAGGTGATTGTGCCGCCGTTTACCTTTGTGGCCACATTTGAAGCCGTGATGAACGCAGGAGCCGTTCCGGTGTTCGGAGAAATTGACGAGACCCTATGCCTGGATCCGGACCGGCTGAAAGATGTTATCAGCCCCCGAACCAAAGCGGTCATCCCGGTACATATGTGCGGTTCCATGGCACGAATCACCGAAATCAAAGCCGTATGCGATGCAAACGGTCTGTTGCTTCTTGAGGATGCATGCCAGTCCCTGGGTGCCACCTTTCAGGGGAAAGCTGTCGGCACATTCGGCCTTGCCGGTTGTTTCTCTTTTGATGCAGTAAAAACAGTGACCTGTGGTGAAGGCGGCGGTATCATCACCAACGAGAAAGAGGTCTATCTTAAAGCGGATCAGTATGCCGACCATGGCCATGATCACCTGGGGGGGGCGGACCGGGGCGCAGATGATCACCCCATTATCGGTACCAACTTCAGGATCAGTGAACTCAACGCGGCTGTGGGTCTGGCCCAGCTTAACAAACTGGACCGGATTCTTGAGATCCAGAGAAAGAACAAATACGCCCTTAAAAATGCCATGGCAGACATCCCTGAGGTCACGTTCAGGTATATCCCGGATGCAAGCGGTGATTCAGCAACTTTTTTGAGTTTTTTTCTCCCCACGGAGGACCGAACCCGGCAGGTGGCTGAAAAACTGGCTGAAAACAACGTGGGGTGTGCATACTGGTATGATAACAACTGGCATTACCTGAAAAAATGGCACCATTTGAAACAGATGAAACGCTCGGCAAAACTGCCTGTTGAGTTGTGTGATGCCCTGCCGGACTACAACAAAGTTGATCTGCCGGAATCGGACAATATCATGAAGCGTACCCTTTCCATGCAGATCATGCTCTCCTGGACCCAAAAGGATATTGAAGACAGAATTGAATCCATCATGAAATCATTTAAAGAATAAGACGCATACGACATCACTCTGATTAATCTTATTCATTAAAGTATCAATTTGTAATTTAGAAGGATAAAATATAATGTTTAGAAATTTTAAACTCGTTCCCAACATCATCTTCGGACGGGGGTGTTTTGATCAACTGGATGAGATCATCGGTCAGCAGCGTTGCAGCGATGATTCCTGGGTGGTCTTTGTAACGGACGACGTATTCCAAAGCCGGCCGTTTGAAAAGGCCATTCCGGTTCATGGCAATGATATGCTGTTGTGGGTGAATGTAGATGATGAACCCAAGACAAGCTATGTGGACGAACTCACCCTAAAGGTAAAATCGTTTGCCCCTTCCCTTCCCGCCGCCGTGGTCGGCATTGGCGGCGGAAGCGCCATGGATCTTGCCAAGGCTGTTTCACTGATGCTGACCAATGAAGGATCTTCGGTTCAATACCAGGGATGGGATCTGATTAAGCATCCGGCGGTTTACCATATAGCGGTTCCCACCCTGTCCGGAACCGGGGCCGAGGTCTCCCGGACAACCGTTCTCACAGGACCTGAAAAAAAACTGGGTTTAAATTCCGACTATACCGTATATGACCAGATTGTCCTTGATCCGCTTTTAATTAAGGATGTTCCAAAAGATCAGCGCTTCTACACGGGCATGGACTGCTACATCCACTGTGTCGAATCCCTGCAGGGCACCTATCTGAACGAATTTTCCAAATCCTATGGTGAAAAAGCACTGGATCTGTGCCGGCAGGTCTTTTTAGACGATCACAAAGACAGTGATGATAAATTGATGATGGCCTCTTTCTTCGGCGGGATGAGCATTGCCTACTCCCAGGTGGGTGCCTGTCATGCGCTTTCCTACGGATTATCCTATGTTCTGGGAACCCATCACGGAATCGGCTGCTGCATTGCATTCGATCAGCTGGAAGAATTTTACCCTGAAGGGGTGAAAGAATTCCGGCAGATGATGGAAAAGTGGGAGATCCGCCTCCCCCAGAACCTGACCCGGGATCTGGATGAAGACCGGATGAACAAGATGATCCGTGTCGCTTTAAACCTTGATCCGCTGTGGGAAAACTGCCTGGGCAAGGACTGGCAGACGATCATGACTCCGGATAAGGCCAGATCCTTATTCCTCGAGATGTAAGCAGGCGTTGATATGACCGTTGCCGTAATACCCGCCCGCTTCGGATCCAGCCGCCTCGAAGGGAAGCCCCTGGCCCGGATTGCCGGAAAACCCATGATCCAGCGGGTCTATGAGCAGGCCTGTCAGTCTTCCATCATCACCCAGACCATTGTGGCAACAGATGATGAACGGATTGTAAACGCCGTCAATTCATTTGGCGGGGAAGCTGTCATGACCTCGGACAAATGCCGCTCCGGTACGGACCGGGTGGCTGAAACCGCAGATATTCTCGGTCTGGGCCCGGACGAACTCATCATCAATATCCAGGGGGATCAACCGGTTTTTAATCCCCTGGTCATTAAGGAACTGGTAAGCCCTTTTGGCTCAGACCCGGATCTTGTCATGTCCACCCTGGCCTACAAGATTGTTGATGAAAGGGAAATCACCGACCCGAAAGACGTTAAAGTCACATTTGACAATGACGGCTTTGCCATGTATTTTTCCCGGGCTCAGATCCCCTGCCCCAGGGATCCGGACCCATCCGCAGACTTTTATAAGCACCTGGGGTTTTATGCGTACACCAAAGGATTTTTAGACACCCTGGTATCCCTGCCCTCCGGCCGGTGTGAACAGATCGAAAAACTGGAGCAGCTAAGGGTGCTGGAATTTGGTTACAAAATAAAAGTGATCGTTACGGTGCATGATTCCCCTGAAATCGATCTGCCCGGGGATATCCGCCGGATCGAAGCCGGTTTGTTAAAGGGTGATCTGAATCCGTGAGAGCGATCTATAAAATACTGCATACCACCTGTCATACCGGTTGGGGCGGCCTTGAAAAACGGATTTTTAACGAATCGACCTGGATGAGGGACAACGGTCACACCGTTGTGATCGTCGCCCCCAAAAACACCCCCTTGTTTTTAAACGCCAAATCAGCCGGTTTCAAAGTGTATGGTATTGATTTCAAACCATTCGGTCTACTCGGAGATTATGGGTTTTTAAAACGAATTTTTAAAAACGAGAAACCCGATGTCGTCAATACCCATGGCAACACAGATGCCAAAATCGCACTGTATGCGGCAAAGAAAAAACAGGTGCCGCTGCGTATCCTCTCCCGTCACATTAGCGCCCATGTATCCAACTCCTGGTACAACCGGTTGTTATACAAGCGGTTTTGCCACTATGTGTTTACCACGGCCGACTATACCACCCGTCATCTCCAGCAGGTCTTCAAACTCAGTGACATGCAGGTCTTTTCCATGCCCAGCGGTATCCGGCTCCCAGACGACATGCCGGATAAAGATCTGTCAAGACGATCCCTGGCCGTTGCACTTCAGCTGCCTGAAAAGACCCGATTTATCGGATTTGTGGGGCGGGTGTCAGAGGACAAAGGGGTTTCATCCATCCTGAAAGCGTTTCAACCCCTCTCTCATCAATTCCCGGATACCCACGTGGTGATTGTGGGGGGCGGGGCAGACACGTATATTGAATCTTTAAAAGATCTGGCAAAAAACCTGGAACTCGATAACCGTATCCACTTTACCGGATTCCAGAAAAATACCTGGCCGTTTTACCGGGCCCTGGACTGTAAAATTCTGCCGTCAAAAGATGTGAACGGCATTCCATTTGAAGGGATTCCCCAATCCCTTCTCGAAGCCATGGCTGCTGAATGCCCGGTGGTGGGCTCCAAAAGCGGGGGAATCACGGATATTATTGATCATAAAAAAACAGGGTTGCTGTTTGATCCGGAGAATATCCAGGAACTGACGGATAGAATAAGTGAAACCCTTAAACAGGAAGAAACGGCCGGCCAACGGCTGGAAAGAGCCAGGGACCATGTGCTGAAAAACCACACCATCGACGCCATGGGCCGAAACATTATCCGGATATACCGACTCCATCAGGTCAAACAGGAGCGGCAACCTTAGGGCCATGGAAACAATAAAATCCACCACAGGACTTGTCTTTTTGCCCGCTTTTTTCGTTGCATCAATCGGCACATATTTCAATATGCTCCAATTGATGCGCCTTGAAGTCGAGCAAAAATCCTTCGCCCTATTGGGGATTTTAAAATTTCCATGGCCCT
>JANQML010000114.1 GCA_028280105.1 Desulfobacula sp.
AAGCTTGGAGTTTCACACCGGTGCCGCAGGGACATTTTCAGAACGGTCATTACACTCAGTGCGGTAGACTGCTGTCTAAAAAGAGCCTGGTGGTTGATCGCTACCAGGCTCCACCTGGTTTTGCACAGGTACGATACCGTGACATTTTCTTGGTTCAAACCGTGCCAATCAACAATATTATACATCTCCCTGAAATTCAAATCTTGCATATATCATAACTTGTTATGCATATATCGTAACTTACTGTGCATATATCGTAACTCTTTAATTATCCAAATCGAACAACAGACAATTATTTATATATAATTCATATAGTTATCTTCTTTGGCATGTGGTTTGCTGTTTAAGCATCAAATGCCTTCCTATTCATTCTTTACTTGGGAAGAGCGTCAACTCACCACAATTGTTCTAAAAGGAGGAACAATCATGAAAAAAAGCTTGTGTTATTGTTTTGCAGTGCTAACCGTAGTTATGTTTTCCGCCGCCACAAGTATGGCTGCGAACCCCATCTTGACATCGTTAAAGGCACAAGGGGTTAACATCAAAGTGATGGACGATGCGTCGCTTGATACTGTTCGGGGGACCGCGTTGATCTGGAATCAACCACATCCGAGTGTTGTATGGGGTCTTAAGACACATCATGTGACTTATAAAGGTTTTGGTAGCTACGTTGATTACCGTTCATACAATTACATCGGATCTGGTTATAACAGTAATGCTCAACTCTTTGTATTTCAGGGTACAACCTACCTGGTTGGCGGTGATCAGTGGTTAGCTGATCAAACAAGTGCCCCGAACACATGGAATGCTGCATACGCTGTTGGTGCTGAGTACCATTATCAGCATTTAGATCCTAATACAGGAAACCCAACAGGAGCTGCTTTCAGAGAAACAGGTTGGAACCGTCCTATAACAACGTTCAGTTGGTAAACTAAGTTAAAAACAGCAAGAGGAATATCAATTTTCTCTTGCTGTTTTTAAATTTAAACAAAATTTAGAATAGAGAGTCCCATGAAACTTAAAAAAGTATTCTTCTCTTGCACAATATTATTTTTTTTAATTTCTTTACTGTTCATTGCAAATGTTAAAGCAGATACTGTTTTTTTAAAAAATGGAGATATAATCTCTGGTAATTTGGTTACTTTCGGCGATGGCTTATGTATCTTTAATACAAAATATGGATCAACCATCAAAATATATACCAATGAAATAATAAATTTGTATACAAAAAATGAATACGAGGTACTGTTTGTCTCTGGTGAAAAAATCAAAGGGAGATTCACACCAAACCCTGAAAAAAAGACTGTCCTGGCCTCAAGAAAATTCGGTAAGCTTGAAATTGATCCGGCTAACATTTCTTCATTGATAAAGATTTTTTCTACAAATGAATCTGCTGTTAATGAACAGGGCGAAAATCAAACCTTTGGTAAAAAAGAAGAAAAATCTCCCCCTTTAAATTTTCTAACAGGTTCTACAGTACTTTTATCGCCTGGAATATATGAGGTCGAAATGGGATTGATGTATAAACAATCTCGTTTGGAAAACTCTTTGACTAACATCGGCTATTTTCAAAGATCTGCGTATACGGCTCGTAGGTTAGAGGCAGCAATTACTGGCCGAGCAGGACTTTATAATAGGCTTGAAGGTTGGTTGACCATACGTGGCACATATTCCTATGTTCAAGATGTTTCAAGTAACGCTTATGTGCGAGATACGGATTCTTGGGATTTGGGAGATATTTCAGGAGGTTTACAGTATTTGCTGTTTCATGAAAGTGAGACTTTTCCGGCCTTCTCAGCATTGATAAGTGTTAATGCTCCCACAGGTGAAAAAAATTATAACGATATTGTTAATCGGTGGAAAGACCCCTTAGATAATGGAAATGGACATTGGGGACTTTCTTTAGGATTGTCTTTTGTCAAAATGACAGATCCGGCCATCTTATTTGGTGGATTTACTTATCAACATTCCTTACCCAGCAAGATAGACGGTTACGACATCGACCCCAGATGGAATGTAAATGGTTATCTGGGTATAGGATTTGCTCTGAATGAAAAATTATCACTTGGTGGTCGTTTTGGGTGGGGCTACTCTACGACGATGATTGTTGATGGGAATAAGATCCATGGTTCTGACAGCGAGCCCATGGATATATCTTTTTCAGCATCTTACCGTTTAAATGAAAACTGGGTAACGACGCCTGAAGTGACATATAGCCTGAATGATGACGCTGGCACCCCGTCCCTATCCTTAAAAATAGCTAGGAGGTTTTAATGCAAAAAAAACCGATGAGTTTCTTATTTTTTTGTTTAATTTTAATCATTCCGATTGATGGTTTTACTACACAAGAGGCATATTTTAAACTCAAATCGTTAAAAGAGTTACGTATGCAAGGAATTAAAAGGCAAACGAAAGACTACTCATGTGGTGCTGCTGCACTCTCTATTCTTTTAAAAAATTACTTTGAAGACAAACACGAAGAACAGGTTATTTTATCTGACATTGTATATCGTTTATCTGACAAAGAAAACCTTGAACGAATGACTGAGGGTTTCTCAATGCTAGATTTAAAAAAGTCTGCACAAAGACTTGGATATACCGCTGATGGCGTTCTTTTGGATCAAAGCGCCATTACGGCACTTAACGGACCCGTTATTATTTTGCTTAGAAAAAAAGAACTTAAACATTTTGTGGTACTCAAAGGTGCGACTCAAGGACGTGCATTCATCGCCGATCCGTCACAAGGTCATTTGCGAATCTCATTGTTTGAATTATTTAGCCAATGGAAAGGCGAAACATTGATAATTGGACGAGAAGGTTTTGGTCTTCCTAAAATGCACGGATTAGCTATCCCAAAAGGCAATGCCGCTGCCCCAGAAAGAGAATTAGTTCGTGTATTGCAGCATGCCCCGCCCCCATAGGAGCCAAATCCGTTTTGAATTCTTATAATGAAATGCCAAGCAACTGCATTAATTCCATTGCACGGATATCGTTCTCCAAATGTTTTTTCACACCCTGATGAACGGTTTCACTTACTCCTTCGTCCTGCAATATCGATTCATGATATTCGCTGCTTTCTATATTGTTGTTCTTTAATTCTTGCTGGAAGTAGCTTAATAGTTTATCAAGATATTCACCAAGTTCTTTATCCGCCTCACTATTAAAAACACTCTTTTGATTTCGTATTGTCCAAGGGTTTGCCCCAGGATTGCCAAACTGAGCTATCTCGTGACTCATTGCATCTCCATTCATCACTGCACCGGCTGGAACCAAACTTACGAACCAATCAGGTAGCCCAAGAACTTTAGCATTATCTACTCCGTTTTGATTTCTTTGCGACAATTCCTTTGCTTGATCAGAAATTTGTACGATATCAGTTTTTGCTGAATGATTAAGTGACGATTTAACAGTATGGTTTGAATTTTGTTGTACAAAATAAGGGTGATGGCCTGCTTGAATCTTTGAAATGCTCATGAATATTCCTCCCGGATATTTTTTACGATTAGAGAATCCTTTGAATAACTTTTATATTCAATTAGTGTACCAATTTTGAAAACATCTATCTATATTGGGTTTGATGAAAAGAGTCCATCCTGAAAAAGTATCGAAAGGGAAAATTTTGCCGATTACCCCTAAAAATAAAAAAGACAAAAAGTTGTCCTAAATCCTATACAACTTTCCGTACCTTATTATTAGAATAAGGCCGGTAATAATAATGAACACACCGCAGCGCCGTATACTCTGCATCATGGATAAAATTTACCGCCAAAGCCATTATGGACGAGATACAGATCATGTATCGATTTGATGATGAAATAAAGCAAACCGAGATTCCGGCCGGTAGTCGGACCAAGAAACGTCTGCGGCTCTCTGCTGTCAATCTGAATTGATCCCGGATACTTGCGGACCGCCAGGACCGTTGCAACACCGGTGGGATACACCGGTGTTGCATGTGATACGGTTTTTTAGTAATCCACACCGGGCTGGGGTTCGATCCCCTTTCGATAGGCATGTTTGATTTCATTGACCTGGCTGACCGTATCTGCCTGTTCGATCACCCGGGGATCGGCACTCCTGCCGGTCAGAATCATATGCAGGTGGGGCGGGCGCTTTTTCAGAATGGTTTCCAGCTGTTCGTAATCAATCAGCTTCAGCTCAAGGGCATTGTTTATTTCATCCAGAATGATCATATCGTACCGGCCGGAATCTATTTTTTCCAGAACCAGTTCGACCGCGGCCTGGGCATTGGCCCGGTGTTCTTTGTGGGGATAGGGATTGCCTTCAATACCGCAGAATCCCTTTCCGGTGGCGGTCAGTTCCACCAGACCGTCCAGCCGGGTCACCCCGTCCCATTCACCGGAATAGATATCTCCTTTCATAAACTGAATAATGCAGGTTTTCATTTCATGTCCGGTTGCCCGCAGTGCCATTCCCATGGCCGAACTTGTCTTCCCTTTGCCGTTGCCGGTGATGACGACCACAAGACCCTGTTTTTTTTTCGGGATCAGTTTTCTTATTTCCATAAAGCGTTCCTTTGAAAGGCTTGAACATAGAAAGCGGCCGTGTCCCGGTGATTGTCACATGCCGAGGACGGCAAGACCGCACTGTCCTGAATATAATCACAATGGATTTAAAAACAACCCGGTCCTTCAACCGCTTTTCCCGAATCTGTTTCGTACGATATCTTAGCGTTCCGGCAACGGCTTTTCTAAGCAATTCATTGACTTTTCTACCTCATACGGGTTAATTTTACCCACAAATATTGCATGGAATTTTTGACCTCTATACGCATGGGAGAACAAACAAATGGCCAAGGTATTCGAATCATCTGAAATCGGCTCTCTTTCATTAAAAAACAGGCTGATCCGTTCTGCAACCTGGGAAGGCATGTGTGAAGAAGATGGCAGGCCCACACAGAAACTGACGGATTGCTACAAAACCCTTGTAAACGGCGGCATCGGCCTGATCATTACAGGATACACCTTTGTCCGGGCGGATGGAAAACAACTGCCCGGCAAAATGGGGATTCATACCGATGCGTTTGAAGATGACTTTAAACAGATGACCCGGGCCGTCCATGAGCTGGGTGGAAAAATCGCTATTCAGCTGGTCCATGCCGGCGGACAGGCCACCTCTAAAACCATCGGGCGCCAGCCGGTTGCCCCGTCAGGCGAAAAAGTCGGGTCCTATGATGAGCCACCCGCTGCGTTGTCCATCCTGGAGATAGAAGACATATCAGACGCCTTTGCAAGGGCTGCCCGGCGGGCTAAGGCCTGGGGGTTTGATGCCGTCCAGATTCACGGTGCCCACGGGTATCTGATCAGCCAGTTTTTATGCCCCCTGACCAATCAGCGGACCGATGCCTACGGCGGCAGCCTGGAAAACCGCAGCCGGTTTCTGTTCGATGTCTACGGCAAGATAAGGGCACAGGTGGGGAATGACTATCCGGTATTCATCAAACTGAACGGGGAGGACAACCTTGAAAACGGGTTGACCCGGGAAGAGGGGCTCCTGGTTGCCAAACGGCTCTCTGACAACGGCATTGATGCCATTGAAGTGTCGGCCGGAAGTGCGGCCTCGGGAGAGATCGGCCCGGCCAGGGAAAAGATTAACACAGAGGAAAAAGAAGGCTACAACCTCTACCTGGCCCGATCCATAAAAGAGCAGGTTAGATGCCCGGTGATCAGTGTCGGCGGTTTCAGGTCGTTTAAAACGGTCCAGCGGGCAGTGGAAGAGGACGGCATGGATTTTATCTCGCTGTCCAGGCCCCTGATCCGGGAACCGGACCTGCCGTTAAAATGGCAAACCGATCCAGAGGCACGGGCCACCTGTATCTCCTGTAATAAATGTTTTATGCCCGGACTCTCCAAAGGCGGCATTTATTGTGTGATTCAAAAAAAATCGGATGAAAAGAACAGCAGCCGTTGATATTGCGAATCGGTATGAATTAAAGAATCAGATCTTCTTCCGAGTAACAGATTCTTACTTTAATGAATGGGATTCATCGTGGTTTTATCGTGTGCTTCAAATTATTAAACAGAGGAGAAAAAAATGACTGCTGATGTCTATTTTATGGATCTGGAAGCCACATCCCGGGAAAATCTTCCCCAGAAACTGTCCAGGCTTGTCAAGGCTGCCGGTCTGGAGAGCTGTCTGAAAGAAAACGATCTCACCGCCGTTAAAATTCATTTCGGTGAAAAGGGCAACACCGCGTTTATTCGGCCGATCTTTATCCGCCAGGTGATTCAGGACATCAAGGCATCTTCGGCTGTCCCCTTTCTCACCGATGCCAACACCTTATATGTGGGGACACGGTCCGACTCTGTTTCACACATGCACACCGCCGTTGAAAACGGGTTCTCCTATTCTTCCATGGACGCCACCCCGGTTATCATTGCCGACGGGTTGAGGGGCAAGAATGAAACAAGGGTTAGGGTCAACGGTAAACATTGCGAATCCGTCTATATCGGGTCTGAGGTGATGGAAGCCGACGCCCTGGTTTCCATTGCCCATTTTAAAGGCCATGAACTCTCCGGTTTCGGCGGCACGTTAAAAAATATAGGAATGGGATGTGCATCCAGAAGAGGGAAACTGGATCAGCATTCCAATGTCAGTCCGAAAATCAAACGAAAAACCTGTATCGGATGCCGGGAGTGTGAAACCCATTGTCCGGCCGAAGCCATCCATCTGGAAAATAAAAAAGCCTATATCGACCATGAACTCTGTATCGGGTGCGGCGAGTGTATTGTCCGGTGTCCCACCGAATCGGTGGCTATAAAGTGGAACCAGGAGGTGCCGGTATTTTTGGAAAAAATGATGGAGTACACCTGGGGAGTTTTAAAAGACAAATCCCAAAAAAGTTTTTTTATTAACTTTGTCACCGATATTGCCCCCAAATGTGACTGCCTGCCCTACTCCGAATCTCCCATTGTCAACAACATAGGGGTTCTGGCATCCACCGATCCGGTGGCCGTTGACCAGGCCTGTGCCGACCTGGTCAACCAGGCGCAGGGCAGAGAGGGCACGGCCCTGAAAACCAACCTGGCACCTGGTGAAGATAAATTCAAAGGGCTTTATCCCCATGTGGACTGGGAGCTTCAACTCAAATATGCAGAAGAGCTGCATCTGGGAACACGGTCGTATCAGTTAAACCGGATCAAAACACTGACCTATAAAAAGTGAGCATTTCAGCCGGATGATTCCGTTAAACAAAACGATATTCCAAAGCAGGCAGGGTCTGATTTTTTTCAGACCGGTCTGATCCGCTCCATGTATATTGCCCGGGTAACCGAACATAACAAAGTCCGGTATCTATTACGGACCTCTTACTATTCTCACGGTGGCAAGAATCTGGATTTTAAGCAGGTCTTTGATCTGGGCCCGGATCCGTCCGTTTTCATCCACTATATCGGAACCAACGCCTTTTATTTCAGCGATGAGATCGAAGCCGCGGTCCGGGATGCAGGTCTGTTTTTTGATTCCGATGATATAGAAGACCTTCTCTGGCCCTGGATCCGGGCCGACGTCCGCCGGGCCGTTGAAACGTTCAAAGGCCGGTCGGGCAAACCCCGTGCACGGGATCTGACCGAAGAGCAGACTGCTCAGCTCCGGCAGATGCTTTGTTCCTTTGACATGAGACGGCTCCATTTTTTAAAATTCGGCACCATGAGCCAGGGGCTGGTGGACAATATGCCCCAGGCCCTGTTTAAACACTTTTTGGACTGCTCCAGGGATGAAATTGAACAATACTTTATCAGAAACGAATCAGTGTTGCGGGAACGGGACCTTAAATCCTATGTATACACTGCCTTTGATATCCAGCGTTTTTTCAAGTCGTTCATGGCCAGGGAGATGCCCCATGCCATGGATCAGAATAAAGTGGATGATTATTTTTTAAAAGAGATCTGCCGGTTCAACGCAGATCTGTTTAAAAAGGCCGATCTGCTCCATCCCTACCTCAGACGCTACCTCTTCATGTTCTTTGACCACGGGTATGCCGATTCAAGGCTGCTGGATGATTTTGCCAATGCATTCATGAACCGGCACCGGTTTTACCAGTCCGGGCACCGGAAACCCGGAACCCCGAATCCCGTATCCACCGACCGTGCGCTGACGGTTTTCAAGCTTACCCCGAAACAGTTCAAAACATTGACGCCCAAAGAACTGACCCGGATATACCGGAAACTGGCAAGAAAAGCCCACCCGGATATCGGCGGTACCCAGGATGCGTTCATCGAGCTGGGCGATGCCTACCAGACCTTGATGCAACAGATGGAAAAGGGAAACCCGATTCAATAACCCGGGTTCAATCCGATTGCATCAAAAAAAAAGAAGGCAGACACAATATTGTCTGCCCCCTTTATATTTGTAAAAACAGGATAAAACGCAACGAAAACCGTCACCCTTTTACATGAGGTAAGCCTTCATCAGGCTCCAGAGCACACCGGCTGAGATGGCGGACCGCTCACCTCTTGACATTTTCATGATACGAAAATTCCCTACTTGATGAAAAGTTATACGCCTAGTTTATAATTCGCCTTATCTCGACATGTCCATAGCCGCTCTTGCATTGGCTAACGCGTTCTTTAAAAAATCCGAACAACGGACAGAAATGAGTTTACAGGTAAGTACACGCAAACCTTTTTCTGAAACATCCGCTGCTATGAGCAAAATACTCGAAAGCACGCAAATATGCAAACACTTTTTTTACTCTGTTAGTATTTTCAATGTCTCGCACCGCTGACGGTCACGGATAATTCAAACCTCAGAAACACTTGCCATACGACGCCAAGGGTCGAGTATTGGGGTCGTGTATAAGTGCAGAGTTTTGCAATACATATTTTCTACAGAAAACGAAAAT
>JANQML010000141.1 GCA_028280105.1 Desulfobacula sp.
ATGATTCCTCGGACATGCTGGGCGAAATCCGGAATGCCATGCTGCTTCAGCGGGTCAAGTACGGGGCGTCCGCCGTTACGGCATCCGATGTCATGGACATGGGATCCCGGGCCGGTGCCGAGCTGTTGAACTTTAAATGTACCGGCCGGTTGAAGCCGGGGTTTGCCGCCGATATCGCCGTGTTTGACGTCGGCGGAATGGCCTATGCCGGGGCCCTGTCCGATCCCCTTGCCGCCATCATTTTTTCAGGTTATGACCATTCAGCCGCTTATACCATCGTCAACGGAGAGGTGGTTGTGGATGACGGTAAACTGACGGGATTTAACGAACAGGAAATTGCGGATAAGGCCAATGCCTTGTCCAGAAAACTGATAAGGAGAGAAACAGATCATGGCCGTAGGTAAATCAGTCAACAGGATCGATGCAGTTGCCAAGGTAACCGGCCGGGCCGAATACACGGAAGATGACTATCGCCCGGACATGCTGACTGCCAAGTATTTTAGAAGCACCATCGCCCATGGCAGGGTGACGGATATTGATATAGAAGAGGCGCTTGCCCTTGAAGGTGTGGAGGCGGTTTTTACCTTTGAAGATGTGCCGGACATCCTCTTTGCAACGGCCGGTCATCCCTATTCTCTGGATCCCCATCACCAGGATATTGCCGACCGGCTGATACTGACCCGGGATATCCGGTTTTACGGAGACGAGATCGCCGTTGTGGTGGCCCGGGATAATGTCATTGCGGAACAGGCCTTGAAGCTCATACACGTCACCTATGAAGAGTATAAACCACTGATTCATCCCGATGACATCCTGGATGAATCCGCCCGAAAGATCCACAACGGATCGTCCAACGTGATCGGAAACCACTCCTATGCCGTTGGGGAGGACCTGGACACGGCCTTTGAATCGGCAGACCATGTGCTGGAAGAGAAATTCGAAACCGCCATGGTTCAGCACTGTCAAATCGAAAACCATATCGCCCACGCCTATATGGATGACCTGGATCGGATCGTCATCATCTCTTCCACCCAGATTCCCCATATCGCCAGGCGGATCGTATCCGAAGCCCTCGACTTTCCGCTGAGCCGGATACGGGTGGTCAAACCGTTTATCGGCGGCGGGTTCGGCAACAAACAGGATGTGGTCCTGGAACCCATGGTTGCCTTTTTAACCCTCAAGCTGGGTGGACGGGCCGTACAGATTAACATGAGCCGGGAAGAAAATATGCTCTGCACCCGGAACAGGCACCCCTTTTACCTGGATGTTAAAACCGGTGTAAACAGAGACGGAACCCTGGTGGCAAGATATGTGGACGCCATTTCCCTCACCGGCGGGTATGCCTCCCACGGCCATTCCATTGCTGCGGCCGGCGGTGCCAAGCAAAGTTCGCTCTATCCGCGGGCGGCAACCGGATATCACGCCAGGACCGTCTACTCGAATATGCCGGTTGCCGGTGCCATGCGGGCCTACGGATCCCCACAGATTCTCTTTGCCGTTGAGTGTGCCACCGACGATGCCGCCCGGAAAATCGGGATGGATCCGGTTGAATTCCGGTTAAAAAATGTCGCCCGGCAGGGGGATGTTAATCTTTTGTCCAAAAAGGAAATTAAAAGCTGCGGATTGGCGGAATGCCTGATCAAGGGCCGGGATTTCATAGACTGGGACCGTAAAAAGAAAGAGTACGAACAATTTAAAACCGGTCCTGTACGAAGGGGGCTGGGAGTTGCCTGTCTCTCCTATGCATCCGGCACCTATCCGGTCTGTGTTGAGATTGCCGGCAGCCGGATCGTCCTGAACCAGGACGGCACGGTCCATGTCTCCGTGGGCGCCACCGAGATCGGCCAGGGATCGGATACGGTCACCGCCCAGATGGTGGCCCAGACTCTGGGAATCCCCTATGAAGCGGTCCGGGTGGTTCAGGCCCAGGATACGGATGTCTCGCCCTTTGATACCGGCGCCTATGCATCCCGACAGGCCTATGTGCTCAGCAATGCCGTCTATAAAACCGCCACCGAGTTTAAGGACAAGGTCCTGGCCCATGCCGCCGCCATGACCGGAATCGACGTTCAGCACCTTGATGTTATCGATTCAAATATCGTCGATACAGCGGCAAAAAGCACGGTAATGGATATGAAGACCCTGGCGATCGATGCCTTTTACCACAAAGAGAGGGGCGGCCAGATTTCGGCGGAGGTCTCCCATAAAACCACGACCAATGCACCGGTGTTCGGATGCACCTTTGCGGATGTTGAAGTGGATATTCCCCTCTGTACCGTTACCGTTAAAAAGATCATTAATGTCCATGACTCCGGTGTGATTCTGAACCCGGTCCAGGCTGCCGGCCAGATCCAGGGGGGGGCATTCATGGGAATCGGGGCGGCACTGTTTGAGCAGATGATGATCGATCCGGAGTCCGGGTATGTCTATAACAACAACCTGCTGGATTATAAATTTCCGACCTTCATGGATATCCCCCGGATTCACCATGATTTTGTCGAAACCTTTGAACCGACCTCCGGTTACGGCAATAAAGCCTTGGGGGAACCGCCGGTCATATCACCGCCGCCGGCCATCCGGAATGCCATTCTCGATGCCACAGGCGTTGCAATAAATACCCTTCCCATGTCACCCCATATTTTGTTTGAAACATTTTCCAAGGCCGGCCTGATTCAGTCGTCTCAGACCGCCGCTGCTGATTCCAAAGGAGGCGGCAATGTATAATATTGAATTTCTTAAACGAGCCGGATCCGTGGAAGAGGCGATTGCGCTTTTGATTGAAAATCCCGGCGCACGGCTGATTTCAGGCGGTACGGATGTTCTGATCAAGCTTCGTCACGGAAATACGGATTTTTCCAGCCTGATTGATATCAACGGGCTGCCTGAACTGCGGTACATCAAAAAAGACCGGGACGGCAATATCCTGATCGGTTCGGGAACCGTGTTCACCGACCTGATTGAATCGGAACTGATCCGGGCCGAGATTCCCATTTTAAAAGACGCGGCCCAGAGCGTGGGGGGGCCGCAGATCCGAAATGTGGCCACCATTGGCGGCAACCTCTGTAACGGGGTAACCAGTGCGGATTCCGGACCCGGGCTCTTTGTTCTCAATGCGCTTTTGACCCTCAGGGGCAAAGACGGGGAAAGAGAGGTCTCCATGCCGGATTTTTATCTGGGACCGGGACGGGTGGACCTGAAACCGGGTGAGGTACTGACCGGTATAAAGATTCCGGCCAAAGAGTATAACAGGTTTTTCGGGTATTATTTTAAATATGCCATGCGCCAGGCCATGGATATCGCCACCATCGGATGCGGTGTGAGCCTTAAAGTTGAAAATGACCGGATTGCAGACTTCAGGATCTCCTACGGGGTGGCCGGACCGGTGCCCATCCGGTGCCCGGAGACGGAAAAAGCCGTTCTCGGCTCTGATATATCCCCCGGCTTTTTAGAAAAACTGTCAGCCGCCGTTGAAGCCGATGTGAACCCCAGGACATCCTGGCGGGCATCAAAAGAGTTTCGCATCAACCTTATTAAAGAGCTTTCAAAACGTGCCGCCGTAAAGGCGTTGAACCGGGCAGGGGAGGAAATCAAATGAATGATCAATTATTTAAAAAGATAGATATCACGGTGAACGGCCGGCACCGCACCCTGTTTATCGATCAGCGAAAATCCCTTCTGGAAGTCCTGCGCAAGGATCTGGGACTGACCGGCAGCAAAGAAGGCTGCGGCGTAGGGGAATGCGGCGCCTGTTCCGTCATTGTGGATGACGTGCTGGTGGATTCATGCATTTATCTGGCCGTCTGGGCGGACGGAAAAACCATCCGAACCATAGAAGGCGAATCAAGAGACGGAAAGCTGACACCGGTACAGCAGGCCTATGTAGATGAAGGTGCGGTTCAGTGCGGGTTCTGCACACCCGGGTTTGTCATGGCAACCACCTCGTTTGTCGAAAAAAACAACGGACAGCCCGTGACCGAAGACCAGATTCGAAAGTCCCATGCCGGAAACCTTTGCAGGTGTACCGGATACCAGAATATTTTAAATGCCGTGGAGACGAGTATGGAGGCATGTGCCTGTAAATCCAAAGAAAAAAAGGAATAAGGCGAATTATGGAACAGGAAAAAGAACAGATATTTACCACGCTCAAACAATTGGCAGATCTGATGACACGGATGTTCGGTAATAACTGTGAAGTGGCGGTTCATGATCTCACCACCGAGCATAAGCAGATGATCCATATCACGGGCAATGTCACCAACCGGTCCCCCGGGGCACCGGTGACCGATGCCGTTGCCAAACACCTGATCCGGGACGGAAACAAGGTCAAGGACCGCCACTGTTTTATGACCCTGACCGATGACGGAAGGGAGTTGAAATCATCCACCTCTTATATCCGGGACAGCCAGGGCACTGTGGTGGCTGCATTCTGTATCAATTTTAATACCACGGATCACCACAATGCCATCCAGTTGCTCCAGGCCTTTGTCAATAAGAGTGCGGTTGAAAATATCGCCGGCAGCAATACCCCTGATACCCCTGAAAAAATATCCTTTTCCATCGACCATACAGTTGACTCCATATTTGAACAGGCCGTGGCCGAGGTGGGAAAACGGCCGGCTTCCATGAATACGGATGAGAAGATCCAACTGGTGAAAAGCCTTGAGGAAAAAGGGGCCTTTCAAATTAAAGGAGTGGTGAATCAGGTTGCGCTTCGGCTGGGAGTCTCCAACTTCACCATCTACAACTATTTAAAAAAAATCCGGGCGCCTAATGGGACGGCGATCCGGGACATTATATAAAAGCCACCTCGAATAATGGTCTTTTGGCCCGATTTCTGCGTTGCAGCAAAATTTTAATCCTCAAAATACTCCATGTATTCCTCCGGTTAAAATTTTGCCGCGCCCATAAATTAAACTGGAACTCAAACCAAAATACTGATTATTAGAGGTACCTTAAAATATTAAGTGCAGGGACGCACTTTAACTCCCACTATTGTCAAATACTGGGGGAAGTACGGAGAATGAAAAATAACCTTTTTTAGAAAACGGAGTATCAAGATGAGTGACACCGGACCCAAACAGGAAAAGCCTTCTGAAATTTTAATCGGTTTACATGATAAACCCCCGGCATTTGAATCGTTTTTAGCGGCGCTTCAGCATTTAATGGCCATTTTTATCGGGATTATTACCCCGCCGCTGATCATTGGGGGAGCGCTTCAGCTCCCGCCGGATATGAAAGCCTTTATTATCAGCATGGCATTGTTTGTATCCGGAATTGCCACCTTTATCCAGTGTAAGAAATTCGGCCCGGTGGGATCCGGAATATTGAGTATTCAGGGGACCAGTTTTACCTTTTTAAGCCTTTCCATCGGAATCGGGCTGTCGGTCAAGGCAGCCGGCGGAACACCTGAAATGGCCCTGGGCACCATCTTTGGCGTGGCCCTGATCTGCTCTCCTGTGGAAATGATCTTCAGCCGGTTTCTCCCCTTTTTACGGCGCATTATCACGCCGCTGGTCAGCGGAATCGTCGTCACGTTGATCGGGCTCTCGCTTATCCGCGTGGGAATCACCGATATCGGCGGCGGAAAGTGGCTGCTGACCAATAAACCCGAGCTGTATGCCAGCCCGCAGAATCTGGGCCTGGCCGCCATCGTTCTGATCACGATTATCCTGCTGAACCGGAGCCACAACAAATGGCTGAGAATGGGTGCCATTGTCATCGGGCTCACGGTCGGGTATATCGTTGCAGCGCTCATGGGCCTGGTTCAATTCGGTAAAATCGGTTCCTTGGGATTTTTTAATGCACCGGTTCCGTTTAAATTCGGTTTTCATATCTCCTGGGTCCATGTGATTCCCATGGCCTTGCTCTATCTGATCACCACGGTTGAATCCATTGGTGACTTAACAGCCACCTCCATGGTATCTGGCGAGCCCATTAAGGGGAAAACCTATATGAAACGCATTACCGGCGGTGTCCTGGGTGACGGCGTCAACTCCGCCATAGCAGCGGTTTTTAACTCGTTTCCCAACACCACCTTCAGCCAGAACAACGGTGTGATCCAGATGACGGGTGTGGCCAGCCGGTACGTGGGGTTCTGGATTGCCGGGCTCCTGGTTCTGTTCGGCCTGTTTCCCATTGTGGGCGGTCTTTTTTCCATCATCCCCAATTCCGTTCTCGGCGGGGCCACCATTATCATGTTCGGTACGGTTGCCGCTTCCGGTATCCGGATTATCGCCTCCAGCATTATTGATCGAAGAGGGGTTTTGATCATGGCCATCTCCCTGGGGCTTGGCCTGGGAGTGACTTTTGTTCCCGAGATTCTGGGAATCTTTCCCAATATTGTCAAACAGATTTTCGGATCAGCCATTACAACCGGCGGACTGACGGCCATCTTTTTAAATATTGTCCTGCCGCAGGAGTTACGGGAGCAATCCCCGGACGGAGACGGAGAAGCGTTTTCACGTGCTAAATAAATTGACGGGTTGAATGAGTCTTAAACAGGCTTCCGAAGGATCGGAAGCCTTTTTATTTGGGTCAGGGGCTGATGGTGGATCAGGGTTTAAGGTAAGTTATGAAAAAAATAAAAGTTCAAGAAGCCGTGGGCATGGTATTGGCCCATGATATGACACAGATCGTCCCCGGACAATTTAAAGGGGTGGCATTTAAAAAAGGGCATGTTGTTACGGCATCGGATATCCCCGGGTTGCTGAAAATCGGGAAACAGTCCATCTATGCCCTTGATCTGGGAGGGGATCTGCTTCATGAAAATGATGCGGCCAAAAGAATTGCGGCTGCCATCTCTGATACGGCATTGGCGTTTTCCGAACCCAGCGAGGGAAAAGTCAGTATATCAGCACCGAATCCGGGATTGTTAAAGGTTGACCCGGATGCCCTTTTGCAGGTCAATCAGATGGACAGCATCATTGTGGCCACCCTTAAAAATAATTTCCCCTGCAAAAAAGGCCAGGTGGTGGCCGGTACCCGGATCATTCCCTTGACCATTGAAAAAGACCGGATCAAGACCCTTGAACAGCTGATGTCCGGTCGTGATCCGGTATTGTCGGTTAAGCCGTTTAAACCGCTGAAAGTCGGTGCCGTGGTCACCGGGTCGGAAGTCTATAACGGTCTGATCACCGATGATTTCGGCAATTCAATCGGACAAAAACTGACAGATGCCGGGTGCCGGCTTGAACGAAAAATCCTTGTGCCGGATGATGAAATCCGGATTGCCGAGGCCGTCAAAGAACTTGAGCAACTGGGATGCGAACTGATTATAACAACCGGGGGCCTGTCCGTGGACCCGGATGATGTAACCCCCCAGGGGGGGGCGCGGGCTGGTGCGGAACCGATCTTTTACGGCAGCCCGATCCTGCCCGGTGCCATGCTGATGATCTCCCAACTGGATACCACTCCCGTGGTGAGCCTGCCTGCCTGTGTGTTTTACTATAAGCATACGGTCTTTGATTTGATTTTTCCAAGGCTTTTGGCAGGGGAGCGGATCACCCGGGAGGATATGGCTGCCATGGGCCACGGGGGATTGTGCCTCAACTGCGAGGTGTGCCGCTATCCGGTCTGTCCGTTCGGCCGGTAACCCTTACCATAAACAAGCGAGGAATTGATTTCAGGCCTTTTTTGTTCTAAAAAAGGAATGGTTTTTTAATTTAACACGGCTATAATACGGTTCATGAAACAACGAAAAGATATTCAATCTGAAAGCAGACATTATAAATCTCCGGATCAGCTGATCATCGGCATCAAGGGGGCCGGAGAGATGGCCACCGGTGTTGCCTGGCAACTGTTTCGCGCCAATATTAAAAAAATTTTCATGATGGAGGTACCGGCCCCGCTGGCGGTGCGGCGGACCGTGAGTTTCTGCGAAGCCGTGAACCGGGGCGATCAGGTTGTGGAAGGGGTGGCCGCCGTCAGAACAACCACGGTTACGGATGTGTTTGATGCCTTTGATACCGGGCGGGTGGCAGTGGTTCCGGATCCTGAATGGCAGATGATCCCCCGTATTCAACCGGATGTCGTGATTGATGCCACCATTGCCAAACAGAACCTGGGGACCACCTTGACGGATGCCCCCCTGGTCATTGGGCTGGGACCCGGCTTTGTCGCCGGAAAGGATGTCCACCTGGTGATTGAAACCAACCGGGGGCATGACCTGGGGCGGGTGATTGAAAAAGGGGCGGCCCTGAAGAATACCGGTATTCCCGGAACCATTGGCGGGTATTCTGTCCAGCGGGTGTTGCGGGCCCCCTGTGACGGACAGTTTCAAACCGACTTGTCCATCGGCTGCAGGGTGGAAGCCGGTGATCTCATCGGACGGGTTGAAGAGACACCTTTTACCACTGAAATATCGGGTGTGCTGCGCGGATTGATCCGGCCCGGCATCCAGGTTACCCAAGGAATGAAAATGGGGGATATCGATCCCCGGGGGGATGCGGCGTTCTGTTATACGATCTCGGATAAGGCCAGGGCCCTTGGCGGAAATGTGCTTCAGGCGGTTTTAAACCGGACCCGTAAGGTCTGCTCCGGGCTGACCGACGCAATGAATCTGAATTTCAGGGGGGTGGTCAGCCTGATCGGGGGAGGCGGAAAGACCAGTCTGATGTTCAGGCTGGCCCATGATCTGGCCGCACAGGGCCGCCGTGTCCTGGCCACCACCACCACCCGGATTCTTATGCCGGATCCGGACCAGTGCAGACAAACCCTCCTGGCCCGATCGGCAGAGGCGCTTATCGGGCAGATAAAATCCGGATCAAAAGCCAATCCTGTCTCGGCAGGGGTAAAGCCGGATGAAACAGGTTCCAAACTGATCGGGTTTGATCCCGGGATCATAGACCAGGTCTGGCAAACCGGTTTTTTTGATGTCATTATCGTTGAAGCGGACGGGGCCAAGCATAAGCCGGTTAAGGCCTCTGCTGCTCATGAACCGGTTCTGCCGCTGTCAACCACTCACCTGGTTCACGTTACCGGACTGGATGGTGTGGGAAAACCCATTACCGACGAATACGTTCACAGATCCGGAATTTTTCTGGAAAATCTGGATCTCATGCCCGGAACCCTGCTGGATGAATCCATGGTTGCCCGTGCCGTTGATCTGGAAATAAAAAAGGCAGCCCAAATGGCCGGGTCCGTGGTTGCCATGGCCGTTCTTAACAAGGCGGATACGGACCGGCGATATCAGTACGGAAAAACAATTCAAAAAGGTTTGCAGCACAGTTCGCAGATTCATAGAGTATTGCTCACCCGTGCCAACCGGCCCCAACCGGTTCTGGAGTGGGCAGACCTGGTGAAACTATAGATATAAGGACATCCTGATATGACTTTTGACATATACAGCCACGTGAATCAACTGCTGGCAGATAAGGAAAGACTGGTTTTAGCCAGAATTATCCACCGCACCGGATCGACCCCCCGGGAGAAAGGGGCCATGTGTATTATCACAAGAGAC
>JANQML010000153.1 GCA_028280105.1 Desulfobacula sp.
GGAGAATATTTTTTTTCCTCCATCACCGGGAATGCGATTTTTCCAAAGGTGGCGGTGGCTGCAATGGTGGAACCGCACATGGCTCCGAACACGGCATTGCCGCAGATCACCGAACAGGCCAGGCCGCCGGGCAGATTGCCCACCCATTTTTCAATGGCATTGAAAAGGCTGGCATTGACCCCGGTATTGCCAAGAATCCCCCCCATAAAGACAAACAGGGGAAGGGCCGTGAGGGTAAATGAATTCAGGGAACCGAATGTGGTCTCGGCCAATTGCCCGATGGGCTGGTCCACGTACCACAAAAGGCCGGTTACGGCAACGATGCCCACGGACCACCCGATCTCAAGCCCCATGATCAGGAGGAGAAACAAGAGTCCCGTCAAAGCGATGGCAATGATAATTTCCATACCCATGGTTAATCTCCCTTGTCCGTTCCAGGCCGGTCTTTTAACCGGTTCACAGCTTTTATGATTTCCGCCGTAAATTGAATCAGGAGCAGGACAGAGCCGATGAGCAATACAGACTGGGGATAAACCAGAGGCGTTCTGAGCCAGCTGCCGCTCCTGGCTTCAAAGAGCAATGAATCCTGAAGCATGGACCAGCTGCCGGCTATCATGGGAAAGCAGAATGCCGCGGCCAGGATCAGGGTCAGGAACCTAAGCCGGGCCCGGAGACTTTCGGGCAGCAGGTTCACCAGCAGCTCAACCCGGACATGGCCTTTTTCTTTCCAGGTATATCCCAGTCCCATGAAGGTGACGGAGACAAGTATATACCCGCCCAGTTCTTCGGCAATGGAGAGGGGGGCGTTAAGAAGATATCTTGCCAGCACTTCCGCCATGACCATGACCATGAGTCCAAATACCAGTATGCCCTGGAGTTTTCCTCCGAAAAGATCGGATATCTTTTCAAGAATGCGTACGAATTTAATCATATTGACCCCTTGTTCGTCCTATGGGCGGATTCTGATTGTCCGCGGTGATCCGGACGGGCGTTTCCGGAGAAAAGACAATCATCTTTAAAATAAGAATCAAGGCCCATTCAAAGCAATGGTCTGTAAGCCGTCTTTTCCTTAACGGTTACCCGTCGGGAAAGCCGTGAAGATCCCATATCTTGATGATCAAGGTGTAGCGGCAGGGCATTGTCATTGGAGTCCGGGCGTCTTGAATATGAGATCTTCGTGATAGTTGACCCTTAGAGGTTATTTGCCGTCAAAATCTCTGTAGTTTTTAACGGCGGCTTTCACAGCCTTCAGCAGATCTTCTCGTTTGGACTTCCACGGTCCGTCAACGGTGAGCCATTCTTTTTCCACCAGCTGGGCGCTTGAATCGATCCGGGCCTGTTCGCTTTCTGCGAATTTTGTGCGGGTAACGCCGGACAGGTCAACGGCATCCAGGCTCATGATATACTCGGCAGTGGTGGAAAGACTGACCATCTGCTGGATTTCCCGGCCCACCTCCATGACAACCGCCTGAAGATCTTCGGGCAGACCGTCAAAAAAGCGTTTGTTCAAAAGGGTTACCGCACTCCAGGTGGGAGAGAGGGGGGTGGTGGTGAAATATTTGGAGACCTTGCCAAGGCCGATGGAGTATCCGTACCCCAGGCTTGTCAAGACCCCGTCAATGGTTCCGGCCATCATGGCCGGGGCAAGCTCGGAACCGGCAATGGTTACGGGGCTGGCCCCCAGGGCCTTGATCCCCTTTGTGGGCAGGTAACCGCCCACCCGGATTTTCATCCCTTTAAGGTCATTCAGGGTGGTGATCTCTTTGTTGCTCCAAATACCGTTGGCCGGATCCCATTGGGTGACAAACCAGAATTTCAGGTTATACTTGGCCAGGGTCTCATCGTATATTTTTTGGACGGCCTTATCATTGTATACAGCCAGCTCTTCGGCAAGTCCCTTGACCGGATCGGGATTTACAATGCCCGGGATTTCCCCCCAGTTCCAGATCGGATACGTGCCTGACAGCCAGGGCATGGCGATGTCACCGCCGTCTGCTTTGCCTTTGGCCACCGCTTGGAAGAGTTCGCCCGAGGGGAACATTTTAGAGATGATTTCCATCTGGATCCGGCCCTGGCTCCGTTCGTGAAGCATGCGGTTCAGTTCGCCCAGGGGACGATATACCTGGGATGCCCTGAATTTGGGTCCCCAGATATCATTCCAGGCGAATTTAAGTGTATAGACCTTTTTATCTGAACAGAACCCGGTTGACGCAAAAGTAACCAATAAAATTAAAACCATTCCCAGTAGCCTGCTTCTCATTTTGTAAAACATACTCCCTCCTTAGGCTGTTAATATATATAAACCCGGGTTATTTTATCCCTTGTTTTGGTTACTTTTATTTTCGATGCGCGTTAATTTCGGATTCATTTACCTCTGATATAAAATTGGCATTGTCTATTGTCTACAGTTTATATTGAAGCATGTCAACCCCCAAAAAAAGATGAGAATGGCTTTACGATTTTGACAGGAATTATATTTTCATATGGTTTGACATGTATGATGAATTCGATTCGTTTAAAAGTATTTTTTTCAATGGCATTGATTTTATTGACGGCCTTACCGGTGGTGCCTGCCGTCAATATTTATGAAAGGGGTGAAGGATAAATCCGTATCTGAGAGTGCGGCAGATATAAATACCAGTCCGGCGGGTTAAACCGGTTGTCAGGTGAATTAACCTCAACGTTGAGGTTAAAAGAGACGGTAAATCTGTTCAGGGTGTAGACCGGCTCCGGTGACCGGGAACCTGGAATTTTACCCCCGGCGTTGCCAGAGTTTTTTGCAGCGTTGGGGTTAATCTGTTCTTCCGCCAATCCAAAGGATCAGAACCTGTATTTGAGCGATACGGAGTAGGATTGATTTTTTGCATCGATTTTGGGTGCTATGGTAATGTGCCGGCCCAAAATATCGGTCACCCTTTTTTTATTGTACTTATGTGCACTGGTGATGGAACCGTAAATATTTCCGCTGTAGAATCCGGTTCCCACAAATCCGATGACGCCGGCCAATGCCTCATTGCCGTCATCATAGGCCTGCCATGCGGCAACGATAAGGCCCGTGTTCAGCAGGAATGACGCCAGTGCATCCTTATACCGTTCCGTGTATAAAAATCCGCCGCCGGGAACAACGGCAAAGAGACCGGCTGCGGTTGGATTTTTTTGGGGTGCGTTTTGAGCTGTTTCGATCAGATGGATGAACGCATCGGTGTTGAAGCGGATTTGGCCGGGTTCGGAAATTTTTGAAAAATAGGTCTTTGCGGTGGCCAGGGACGCATGCCTGCCCTCCCGTGCCAGAATCAGGTGAATAGAGCCCAGTTTGAAATAGATCCGGTCCTTTGTCTCCGTCTTTTCCGTCAGCTGGAGGTTGTTCTGGAGGACAATCTGCGCATATCCGGTGTTACCGAGGTTTAAAAAGGCATCGCTTTGATAAAAGTATGCCTCCTCTGTGAGTTCAGGGTCGGCATCTTGCAGGATGATTTCATTAAACGCCTTTGCAGCGGCCTGGAATTCCCCCTTATAAAACAGGGCTTTTGCCGTATGGAACCGGGCTGTGTGAACCTTGGGGTGGTTTGGAAAAAAATGGATAAACCGTTTGAACTCAACAATGGCAGTGGCATAGTCTTTTTCAGTAAAGAGGGTCCGGGCATAGTCAAACTGCATATCCGGGGTGATTGTGAGCGGGCTGTCCTCTGCCTGAAGGGGAGCAATAGACAGGAATAAAAAAAGAACCGCCAGTCGTATGCAGGAGGGAAATTTTTTCATTGGTTTTTCTTATCGGAAAACCACCAGAAATCATTGGACTCAACCGTGTCAAGGGTCTTCACCCGGTTATCAATCCGGACTTTTTTCCCAAGCTTTGTTTCATCCCGGCTGCATCGGACCAGGCGGTCGCAGGTGAGGACCCACCCCAGAATCAGGCCGTGTTTTTTTATGGCCTGTTCCGCATAGGCGGAACAGGATGGATACATGGGGCAGCGGTCTCCGTCCGCCGGTGAAATAAAGGTCTGATATCCCTTGATCAACGCATTTTCCGCATTGGCAGGGGAGGCGCCCCCCATCCATGAGATGATTAATAACAGGAAAACAAAAAGATACCCCGGCTGGCGGCGGATCCCCTTTTTTTTAATCGGATTACTGCTGGGTAACACGGAGCACCTCCTGAATAGATGTAATTCCTTTAAGCACTTTGACCATTCCGTCCTGCCGCAGGGTTGCCATCCCGGCCGATAGCGCGGCACTTCTGATCCGGTTCGCATCAGAGGTTTCTATGACCAGGCTTTTTAATTCATCACTGAGAAGCATGATTTCGAAAATGGCTTCCCGTCCGAGATACCCCGTGTTAAAACACTTGGAACACCCCTTTGGGTTGAATGCCGGCTGCCCGATATGGGCATGTCCCACGCCGTTGAGCATCCGAATATGGGAGGCATCCAGGATGTATTCCTCTTTGCACTCGCTGCACAATATCCTGACAAGCCGCTGGGCAATCACGGAATTGACGGCAGAGGCAATGAGATAGGGTTCCACCCCCAGGTCGACCAGCCGGGTGACGGCTCCGGCAGAATCGTTGGTGTGCAGGGTTGAAAAGACAAGATGGCCGGTGAGTGCGGATTGGATGGCAATCTCGGCGGTCTCAAGGTCCCTTATCTCCCCGATGAGCACGATGTCCGGATCCTGCCGGACAACCGAGCGCAGTCCTTTTGCAAAGGTGACCCCGGTTTTCGGGTTGACCTGAATCTGTCCGATGCCCTTGAGGTTATATTCAATGGGGTCTTCGATGGTGATGATGTTTTTATCCGGAGAATTGATTTCCGAAAGGGCTGCGTATAAACTGGTGGTTTTTCCGCTTCCCGTGGGACCGGTGACAAGAACGATGCCGTTGTTCTGGCGGATGATTTTATGAATCAGGGTGTAGTTCTCCCGGGATAAGCCGAATTCGGAAAATTCGAGGAAGTAGCCGGATTTGTTCAGTAACCGCATCACCAGCCGTTCCCCGTATGCAGTGGGAACCGTTGAGATTCGGATATCGATTTCCTGTTCCCCGATGCGAACCTGTGCCCGGCCGTCCTGGGGCACTCTCTTTTCAGCGATATCCATCTTTGCCATAACCTTTATCCGCGAGATAAGCGGGGCCTGAATCCGTTTCGGCGGTGTCAGCATCTCGTAGAGGATACCGTCAATCCGGTAACGGATGATCATCGTTTCCTGGAACGGTTCGATGTGAATATCGCTGGCACCGGTTTTAACGGCCTGTGAAATCATATGGTTGACAAGCCGGATCACCGGTGCGTCACTGGTATCATCCAGCAGGTCGGCTGTCTGCTCAAAATCCCGGATAATGGTGTAGTCATCCTCTTCCATATCTTCAACCAACTGCTGGGCGCTTTCCCCGGACTGGTCAAAGAGAAGGTTAATGGCCGTAAGAATCTGGTTTCTCGGTGCGAGCACAAGGGTGTAGTCATCAAACCCGAGAATGGAGGTGACGTCATCCACACAATTGAGATCGGCGGGGTCATTAATGGCAATGACCGGCAAACCGGATTCTTTGATCAGCGGAACAATAAATTTCTTTTTTAAAAACTGCCGCGAAAGAACGGACAGCCCCTTGTCTTTCAGTTCCTGAAGGGGTAAATCTCTTACAAACGGAATGGTGTAGATCTGTTCAAAGGTTTCAAGGATGAACCGTTCTTCCACGAGTTTGAAATCAAGGGCGCAGGTCATTACGCCTTCCCGGTCTTTTTCGCAGATCTGTTTCAGTTTTTGGCAATCGTCTTCCGAAACAGGGGCCTTTTCCTTTAATATGTTTAAAAACGCGTCAATCATTCCGGGTCTGTTGATTCATTTAGAGGCTGGGAGTCCGGTTGATCGGTGTCAGATTTTTCATTCTCCGCCTCTTCCGATTCTTTTGTCTCGTTTTGTATCAATTTCTCGTACAGAGAAATCTCACGGGTCCTGAGCGACTCGGCATCCCGGCTTTTTTCATCGTATATGGCGTTCACCTCCAATGGGTTTTTTACCACCCTCGGGGTCAAAAAGATATAGAGATTGGTTTTATCCTCTCCTTCGGACATGGATTTGAATCCCCAGCCAAGAACCGGAATATCACCGAGGCAGGGGGTTTTATACTCTGTTCTTGTCAGGTTTTCATCGATCAGTCCGCCAATGACCACGCTGCTTGAATCCTGCACGATAATGGTGGTTTCAATCTCCCGCTTCAGGGTGGTCGGCCGGTCCGGGCTGGACAGGTTGACATCGTCCAGCTTCTCCAGCTTCTGGTGAACTTTGAGTTTGACAAGCCGTTCCTTGCTGATCTGGGGGGTGATTCTGAGGATGATGCCGACATCCCGGTATTCAAAAGAGCTGAAGATCTCTTCACCGGCATCGGCAGTCGAACGGGTCTGAAACGGCACACTCTTTCCAACGTTGATTAACGCCTCTTCGTTTTCCATGGTCAAGACTTGAGGATTGGCCAGAATATGGACATCCTTGTCATTTTTAAATGCCTGAATCACGGCCTTGATATCTGTGAATGTGACTCCCCCGATGTTAAAATTCTTTCCAAGAACACCAACGGAAAAGCCTCTGGGCAGCGAACCGGAACCGGATACGCCGGACAGATTGGGAAACCCGACGCCGCCTGTGCCACCGAAACCGCCGAATACGGCACGGGATTCATCTCCATTGATGGGTTCGGCCGCCTGCCATTCCGTTCCGATACTGAGTCCCCGGTTGAAGTTGACTTCCATGATCAGGACTTCGATATAGACCATGGCCCGCGGAATATCCAGTTTGGTAATGACCTCTTCCAGTATCGGATAATCCTCTTTGTCTGCCATGATGACCAGGCTGTTGGTGGCCTTATCCGCCATGATCTTAACCGTTGACGACAGGATGGGGGCTTTTTTCTGGCCCGGTGTCTTCTTATTCGTTTCCTGGGACGGAATTTCCTGCAATACCTTTACAATATCTTCTGCCGATGCGTGTTCAAGGTAAAATACCCGGATCCGTTCATCTCCCTTTGGCACCTCTTTATCCAGAATTTCAATTAACTGCTTCACTTTCTCCGCTTCCGTCCGGCTTGACAATAAGATGATGGAGTTGGTCCGGGTGTCGGCAACCAGTTTGACATTCATCTGTGAGGCTGTTTTTCCTGCCGCTGTTTTTGCCCGGGCCGTGAATACGGACGAGAGGTTGGCGACCAGCTTGTCTGCATCGGCATGGCGGATCGGGATGACGGATATCTTTTTTCCGGTGCTCTGTTTGTCAATGGCCTCAATAATTTTTAAAAGACGGTTGATGCTCGACTGGGTTGCCGTTATGATCAGCATGTTTGTATCCTTGTAGGAAAGGATGACGCTGCCTTTGGGAATCAAGGGGGTAAACAGGCGTTTGATCTCATCTGAACCGGCATATTCCAGGGGAATGATCCGGGTTACGATGCGATCATTCACCGACCCCGGCCCGCCGGGTTCGGTGACGATCCGGGTATCCAGATTGTCCGCTTTTGCCATGGGGGTGGGGGTAATCTTTACTACTTTCCCTGATTTGACGGTGGAATATCCGTTGATATCAAGGACGGATTCAAAGACCTGGTAGGCTTCTTTAACCGAGAGCTTTGCCGGTGAAATGATGGTTACCTTGCCTTTGACCCTGGAATCGACAACAAAGTTCTGCCCGGTCAACTTGCTGATAAACTCTATGAAAACAATCATATCAACATTGTTGAAGTTGATGGAGACCGATTTTTCACCGGCATTAATATTCACAGGCGGTTGGGTGCCGAAACAAGGGGGAGCCGCAAGGAAAAAAATCAGGCAGATATAGAGAAGGTAAAAGGGTTTCATGGGTCTGATCACACCTGTCATTATATTCAATCTCCTCTTTGTTTTGCAAGGGGCGGTTCTGTCTTAGTTGTTAAGGCTGCTGAAATTAAAGCTCAGTTCCTTTTGCTCGCCCCGTCTTAATACTCTCAGTATTCCGTCTCCGCCCTGTTCCATTTCACTGAAAAGAAGCGTCTCATCTCCGGCGGAAGTGACGGGGACGCCGTTAATATCTTTGATAATATCTCCGTTTCTAATTCCCATTTTAGCCAGAAAGGAGTTGGCCCGGATCCCGTATACCATTACCCCGTCCGGAATTCCGTTCTGGAAATACGGTCTGAACCTCACCTGTTTTTTTAACAGTTCCGTATTCATCTGACCCGGAAGCGATTCAAACGGGGCGGGTACGGCCGGTTCCAATACTGCATTTCGAAGGGAGTTTCCCGGCGGCGGCACGCGCATGGGCATCGCCGGGGATGGTCCCCCCGGGCCTCTGCCGGTTTCAGACGTCATTTCAAGGATCTGATCCTCCTCCTGGTAATGGAGAAGAACCCTGTGATTTGAAATCTCTTTTATGGTTGCGCCCTGGATGGGATCGCCCACCTGGTAAAGGGACTGCTTTCTCGTCTTCTTGTCTTCAATCACCGCATATACCTCTGAAACACCGGTGACAGTACCCCATAAAACAAGTTTCAGCGGCGTAGGTTTGGGTTCTTCTTTTGGCGGCAGGGCGTTGTCAACCGGTTTGACCGGTTTGGGAGCCTCTGCCAATTGAACATTGAACAGGTTCCTTTTTAAAATCAAATCGTATTGTGATATGGACGATCTTCCCGCTTTGGCCGGTTCCCGGGACGCTGTTTCCACCTGTGGGGGGGATTGCCCAACGGTATCGGACGGGGCCGGCAGGACGGTTTTGTAAAAGAGTTGAACACTGAAATAGGCACTCAATATAACGCACACAAGGTTGGCTGATATAAACAGGGTCTTCATATCTTTATTTTCGGATGCAGAATGGTCCCGCTGACCGTAAAACCGATCCCCTTCTTTTTGATATCCTTTACCTTTGAACGAATCCGATTCACGCTTGAAAACCCGGACAGCTGTGCAGAATCGGGTAACAATACCCCCTGCAAAGAGAGCCGGCTTTCATTTAAAGGCGTTTCAAGATCGATCTTTCCCTTTGCCGACAGATTGATCATGGGTCCCCTGGCAAGGATTTCATCAATAGTGATTGTTCTCTTATCGTATCTGTACTCACAGGAAATAGCCGGAAATTCAACTGTTGAAAGGTTTAGCCGGTCAAACAGCCTGTTTCCGATTTTTATGGATGCATTCTGCAGCACCCATCTGCCTTCTCCAGCCGCGTTTTCCGTTGCCGGGTCATTTCCGGAGTTCATGTAATTCCCGTTTAAAAGCCCGTTGATCGTCAGGCGTGCAAGTTCGGTATCATATTGATACCGGTCAATCCGGATACCGGAAAGGTTCAATTGAATCCGTGACCAGTTTAACGGGTTCAATTGGGTTAAATGCAGATCTGTCTCTATCCGGCCCTCGTTCAACACAGCCTTGAATCTGATTTTTTTCTCTGCTCCAACCAGGTGAAACGGATTGAAAAAGAGATCAAACCGATCCGGAACAATCCGTGTCTCTTTTCCAATGATAAGGGCTGTCCGGTCAGAGGTCAGCCGGTTGGGGAGTCCCGGTTGAACCGATTGGATCTCCAGTTGAAAATCATCGGATTGAACGGTAGACAGGAATTTACTCAGCCGGGCCGCCGCCTCTTCCTCGGGAAAGGAGAAAAAGAGAAAAAAGACCGATGCACAGATGAAAACAAAGCAATAGGATATGAAGGCACGCGGTTTCATCTTATCCTGTCTCTTTCGGCATCAGGGTCTGTGTCTCAATGACCGCATCCAGCTGGGTTTCCGTTTTATCCGACAGGGTCAGGGAGAGAGAACTGATGGAAACACTGTTTTGTGAAGATTCAATATGGTGAAGAAAGGTGATTAGCGCCTTTAAATTAACTCTTTCCAGCTTTAGCTTGACCGTGGCAAGCGTGTAGGTTTCATTCTTCTCATCCTTTGTAAACGGTCGCATATAGACCACATTCTCTTTGACACCGCTTTGCCGGGCCTGCGTATCCAGAAATGAAAACAGGGAAAAAGATTGACTCCTGCGGTTTAAAAGATCTGTCTGTGCATGGGCATGTTCGGACAATTGGCTTAACCGCTGTCCGGATATCATCATCTGGGTCAATGCGGATTGTTTTTGGGCCACCTGCCGCTTGAGTGTGTCCCGTTTATCAATGGCCGGCGTGTAAACAAACCGGACCGCAATGAAAATAACCAGGAAAACGGCTCCGAATGTTAAAACAAATGTTTCTCGTCTGCTTGGATTAAACATGATGGGTCACATTCTAATTGAAAATTTATAGTTTACCCGGTCCCCTTTTTTATCTGCTGCTGCACTGCTGATGGTGACTCTTTTGAACATGGGGGACGACTCTATCCTGTTTTTGATATGATCCACATCATGAAAATTGGCTGCTGAACCGGATATGGTTACCTGTTGATTGTTATACAGCATCCGATTGATTTTTGTTTCAACAGAGTCGGGTATCTGCCGCGACAGCTCATCCAGCAGTGTAAGAACCGGTATACGGTCCGCCCGGTTCCCGTTGCCCGGGGCCATGAGCGGATTCTGTTTCCCAAAGGCCGCCTTCACCTCTGCGGTCATCTGCAGATAGGGATCGGTGATTCTCGTTTTACCGGGGAAATGTGCTTTATAAATGGCAACGGCTTTACTATCAATTAATGCCGCCTGTTTTTCCAAAGCGGAAATATCCGTGCGGATGTTGAAGATTGAGAGAAAAAAGACCGTGAGAACCAGTATTCCAAGGGTAATAAGAGATCTGGAATGCGTTTCAAAGAAGGTGTTGGTCTGATATTGACCTTTACAGAAGCTGAACAGGTATTTCACGCTTTTTCGGGGAATGATCCGGGACAGGACGACCGGGTCACTGGTCTTTCCGGACAGCGTCCGGGCGGGACGGTCCGCATCCGGGCGATTGAGTCCGGAAGGGGAAACCTGCATGGCTTCCATCTGCTCATAAACGGCGGCCGCCCGTTTCCCGTCGTTTTCATCACAGACAACCAGATCACAGGAAACAGAGGTGCCGGTGCGCTGTTCAAACTCGATAACCGCCTGTTTGATTCGCTGACACAGGGTTTTGGAGTCGGGTTTCACCGGTGCCAGTTTTCTCACATGGCTGGGGATTCCATCTTTAATCAGGACCAGAATGGTTTCGGTTTCACCGCTGTAAACAAATAAAAAGGATGCCGGTTCTTTTTGGGATTCAAGAAATGCGGCTGCTGCGGCATAGCCCTTGGGAGAGATGATCACCGGCCTGATCCCCAAAGGTTCGAGCATGCTGAAATAAAATTCAACCTCTGTTTCGGGAATGGAAGCCGTGAGTACGAAGTTACCGGTATCAACAGAGGCCAGCCGGTGGAAGTCATTTATATATTCGCTGTTATTGTACGGCAGGACGGTTTCTATTTCAAAGGGAAGAATCTGGCGGATCTTTTTTTCAGACGTAAACCGCGGATTGATGATCCGAAAGGAGACATGCTCGCAGCTGACAAATAAAACAGCTGTTGTGCACGGCCGGATGTCTATCGTTGCCGTAATTTTTTCCAGGGCATCCTTGAAACGGGCGGACCTGTCCTCAAGGTCGGGTGATTCATCGAACAGAACATGACACGGTTCCCGGGGTGTTTTGTCTTTAGAACCCGGTTCAACAACGGCGGCAAAAATACCCAGCCGATTGATATCAAGACGTAAAAACCGTTCAGACATTTTGTGTCAATCCCTTTCTATCTGAAGAATCCGGCATCTCCACTCTCCAGTTGAATCCAATTTTTCTCTTTTTACAACAGCCGATAGTACTAGACGTATATGGTTCTTTTCTGCGGTGCACTTTACCCTAAACAGATCACTTGAGTATCGAATGACGCGGTCCAACCGGGCCGCTTCTTTTTCAGATAGATCTATAACCCTTTTATACCAGCCGTTGTCAAGTAGATTTAAAAATATATCCCCTTGCTCGCCTTTTTGCTCCCTGAATTCAATCAGGTCGGCGGAAAAATCTTCCATTCCTTCCGGGAGCAGGGCTGCAAGCACGTTTGCCTCGGCCGTATTAATATTGATTTGCCCGGGAAACCGGTATCTGTTGTCCGGTGTTCGGCCGGTATCCATTCCATATACGGTGAACAGATCTTTTAATTTAATGGGGAGGGATGTCTCTTCCTGATCATCCATTGTATCCGGTGTGAGCAGCTCCGGAGAGATCCCTTTGACCTTGAACAACTCGTTGATGTGGTGGATCGGGCCGTTTGAAGGCAGATAAGGCGGATCAAGGGAGAGGTAGTAATCGGATTCGGCACCGGACAGCCCGGAAACGGCATCGTCATCCCCTGAATCGAGCCAGTCCTTTAAAGCGTTGGTAACCGTTGCCGGGTCTGTTTCATTTTCTGATGATTCACCGGAAAATCCGTGTCGCAATAAATTTTCCCAGATTCGCTGCTGGTCCGGATTGATATCATTTCCAGGGAAATTTTTTAGCAGGGCGTTCACCTGGATTTTTGACAATTCATCCGTGATCGTAATGGTCAATGACCGGTCATCCAGCCCCATGGCCTCAACGGCCCGGGCGATCTTGTCGGCATCGGCCCAGGAATCCCGGGACGACGTCTGTTCGTTTTTTTGAGCATCATCAACCAGAATCAGCATGGCAAGATGGATACCGGACATTGCGTATTGCTCGGCCTGGAACCGGTCTTTTTCCGCCAGGGTCGTCAGGGCGGCATTGCCGGTATAGGTGGCCAGCTGCAGGGCGGTTGCCGTTAAAATTGCCAGTATGGCAAGGGTCAGGACCAATGCCACGCCCCTGTCGTTATTCAGAGGGCTATTCAATCGGTGCTCTCCCGGTGTTCAGACGGACGGCTGTTTCAAAAACCGATTGGCGGTCCGATTGGTGACCTGATTGGAGACCCGATTGTAGATTGGGGGAATCCAAAGCGTTCAGTCTGATCCTGACACGGACGGTTACGGGGATGGTATGGGCAAATGTTCCGGATTCAGAGTCCCAGTTATTATATTCATCTCCATTATGATCGGTATAGATAATTTCAAAACCTGAAATATTCCGGCAAAGGACCGGGTCGGCACAGGGTGTAGAATCAGAGGGTGAAGACAGCAATCTATCGGACCGGTAAAGATCAAAAGAACCGGTTTCGTTCTCTTTGACATAATAGGAAATCCGGGCGATTCCCTCAACCGGCGGGTGCCCGAACCCGATATGGGCTCGTGATGCAAAGCTCAGATTCGAAACCGTCCCCTGCCCCATGGCCTCTTCTTCACCGGTAAAGCGGTAAGGGTCCGGTTCCGAGTTGAACAGGGGCGGTGTGTACTGGGGGGGCTGAACAATGAAAAGAGACTCGAGATCCAGGGTGATCCGCCGATGGACATGTTTGATCGTATCGGTCAGATCCAGGTCGGTTGTGATGGTTTCTCCAGTGATGATAAAGGTCCTGAGTGAAGAGAACAGGAGGGTGGCGGCCACCGCAAAAATAAGGACGGATATGAGAATTTCGATCAGGGTAAATCCGATCTGCCTGTGCAGTGCCGCCTCATTCACGGATCTGTCTCCATGTGGTAAGGGTATAGGTTTGACCGCCCTCCGGACCGGAAATCATGACCTCTATCTTTTTGAACCGGTCTTCGGTTTGAGGGCCTAAAAAATCAAGGATGTCCGCCAACGGGACATCACTCACACGGGTCTGCCATCGCATTCCTTGAAACGGTTTTTCGAAATCTCCCCTGGATTCCGCCTCGTCCAACAGGTCGCCTTCCAGGGTTGCAAGCACCCTGTTGGCCAGGCCGGGTGCCATTGTCTGAAATTTGCTTGCAGCGGCCAGGTCGACGGTTCCGGACTGCATTTTAAACAGGGTGACGAACACAATGGATATGATGGAGATGCTGACCATGACTTCCAGCAGGGTAAACCCGTTTATGCCGGGGGCTGTTTTCCGGCCGGATCTATATGCAGTCTTCAAAGTAGACATGTTTGTTGATGATCCGTGTTTTGGGTATAAAAGGCTCAATCATTAAGGTTACAGGACTGTCATCGTCCATAAAACGGATGTAAACAAAATCAGAATACCCGTTTTTGCTGAACCGTATCCGGTATGCCGAATCATCGGTCATGCGGGTGACCGGATATTCGAAACCGGCAATTGAAACCGTGTCTGAGATTTCAACGGCATTGGCCTTTGCCGCCTCTGCTTCATCTTCGTCCATGTTGTCGTGGGTGACCCAGAGGTCTCCGGATACCGGGTCCAGGTGGAGGAAATGATCCAGATTCTTTTCCGTGGCCCGGGCTTTGAGATCGTCGGCCAGGCGGGAGATATCACCGATGGTGCCGCCCGGGGATGAAAAGAGATCAATCCGGTTGAGTGCGGGAAATGAAAAGAGCAGAACAAGGGCGATGATACTGATAACAACAATCAGTTCGATGAATGTGAATCCGGCATTGCCGGAAGGTCTATTCAAGCTCCCAGCTCTGGATGTCTCTGTTTTTATCTTCACCGCCCGGTGCCCCGTCTGCGCCGTAAGATATAATATCATATTCATCGTGTACACCCGGAGACAGGTAAAGGTACTCTCTTCCCCACGGGTCCTTGGGCACCCTTGCCTTCTCCAGGTACCCTTTGCTCTTCCAGTTCTGAGGAATCGGTTCGGTGCCGGGTTTTTCTACAAGTGCTGCCAGGCCCTGTTCCGTGGTGGGATAAAATCCGTTGTCCAGCCGGTAGAGTTTCAGGCTGGTTTCAAGTGAGGCAATGTCCACCTTTGCCTTAACCGCTTTTGCGTCTTCGGTTCTTCCCATAAACCGGGGGGCGATATAGGTTGCCAGAATACCGAGAATAACAACAACAACCATCAGTTCCAGAAAAGAAAAACCGTTTGGGTTCATCTGGATCTTAAAAAAAAACGGTCTTTGATGCATCATAATATTATCAACCTGCTCTAATGATTTATAGTAATGATATCAGCCTTTATTGCTGTTTTTGAATGAAAACGGCCAATTTGCTGATGCGGATATATATCTTAAAAGCTTGTAGCACCTTTTCTTTTTTAAGTAAAGAATTCTTGGAATCGGTTCATTTATTCCGATCCGTATCCACCAGCCGTCTGGCAAGTGCCGCACTGGTCATCAGCAACGATTCCGGGTCAAGGTAGTATTCCGCATGTTTGTGAAAAAGTACCGTGCATTGGGCGGGAAATTCTTCATCCCTGTCATTGAAGAGGAGCAAGAGAGATAAGCGGGGAAGAACCTCAAACGCCATGGACAGGTCATATGACGCCGAAAAATCAGACGAAACAGGCTGGCCGCTGATTTTATTTCCGGCAGTTTTCAGTGCATCCACCCTGCCGGAAAAATGCTTAAGTATGGCCTGTTCCGTATCGCTTGAAAAAAAATTTGTATTTGTAAAATGGGAGTCTTTTTTAAAGTCCTTAAATGATACCCATTCCGGGTCATGATAGATTCGGGCCGGACAGTGCAGGACATATTTGGCAAGGATAACGCAGACGGTGTAGTGGGGGACGGCACCCTTTTCGTCTGTAATACCGTCTCCTGAAATCCGGTAATTCCGGCTAAAAAAACGGATATGAAGGGTATCCTCTTCCAGCCCGGCACCGAGGATCTCTTTTACTGCATTCATGTCGATTTCGGAAATCCGGTCACAATAGTCAGTATAGTGCTTTTCAAAGATGTCAGACCCTTTAAACATGGTTATATCCTTTCTAATGAACGGGGTTAATCATGGGTATGTCGTGTGCTTTCAAACTATAAGTTTCCCTGTACCAAAGCCGATTTCCAGGAGATGGTCCGCAGGTTCGGCAGACAGGGTATGGAATAAAAAGTCGTTTAATTCGGCATTTCCCTTTTCAAAGACCCGGGACATATAAAACCGCCCATAGAGTCCGGCAGGCTTTCTTGCCTGTTTTAAAAAGTAATTTGAAAAAATCATATCTGCTCCTTTTTATGTGGATATCCAACACGTTTTCCGGCCATGATATTGTGTTTTTGAACGCAACGGATTAACAGTTCCGTTTTGGCAGATTATTATTTTTTAATTCTGTTTATCAGTTTCCAATCAAACTTGCATCACCCGTTTGGGGGATCTTCTCTTTTTTTCTATACCGGGTTTCAAAAAGCCGGGTTTCAAAAAAGGGAGAAATCGGAGAGTTAAACACGTTTGCGGCCCGGGAATTATGACCGGTTTTTTCCGGAAAATACTTGTAATTTTGCCTGCACAGGAATATGATTATCCCTAATCGGGGAATCTGTGCCTCTATTTCATGGAATCAAACCCATATAAAACAAAATAAGAACTTTCTGTAAAAAAATGTGTGCAAGAGAAAATGAGATGAAATCCATTCGTGCCTTGATATATTGTCCTTTAGCCATACGTCGGAAGCGTTTGTGGAAAAGTCCCCTTATGGAAAGACAGATTGGGATGCTCCGGAACAGCCGGCCTGGAACGAAAAGACCGGATGATCCGAAAGATTCGGACATGGATTGAATCTTACATTGACAGTCCGGAGATTTCGTTTGATAAACTCCGGCTTTTTAAATAAGGATTACCGGTTTGCGGCAGGAGTTACGATATCGTCAAACATATATACGGGCCGGTAGCCTGAATCATCAGGCGTCATCATCAGGTGGATGGATAAAGGTGTGATGCTTAAAAAAGGGGAATATCCGGCTCTTTTTCCAACAGAATATGAATGGAATAACCGTCGATCCATCCACACTCGGACAGCGTTGAAAAATCGTCGATCCATAACCGGGCCGGATGAAAATGCTTTCAAAACAAAGGGATCAATATATCACCGTACGGATTAACCGGACCTTGGGGCCGGGGGAATGGTATTTTATTTATTTGGATAAATGAGGTGTCATGAGGTCGGGGAAACAGCCGAAGTTCATATGATTTGAAAGGAGAAATCACATGGATCATCTGAAAGAAGAGATGCGCCGGTTGAGAAAAGAACTGAAGCGGTTAAAGGAACATAACCAATCAAATAGGCATCAATTCATAAAAGATCGGGAACGGCTGGCCTCAATTGTGAATGAACTGAAGAAGAGATTTGGAAACGGACACAAAAAGCGGCAAACAGGGACAAGAAATGGACTGCCTGCATCACGGACCGCTTTTAGAGGGCTTCTCTGCGATTTGGAACAGAACATGTCCAGGATGATAAACCGGTTTGACCGGGATGCGCGTTCCTCCCATCAGGAACCGGATTACCGGCTGATACAGGTGGAAAATGTTCGTGAATCCGTGGCCGGTTTTCTTAGCGCTTTTCGTCAAAATCGGCCTGAACACTGCGGCAAATGCCGACAGCAAAATATTTTATCACGGCATCAAATTGCGGACCGGATCCGGGAAAGATCGAAAAAAGATATGTCAAAGCAAAACCGGGAGGATCTTACGTCCTCTGCATCCGGAATCCGTGAGTCGGTTTTAAAGGATCAAGCGGATTATCCGGAGATAACGGCGGATGAAACAGCTCCGGAATGGGGAACGGTATCAGAACCGGCACCGGATTTAATACCGGGTTTGGAAAATGAGTCGGACAAAGACGATCTGTCACGGATTTCAGGGATCGGACCCGGACGTCATAAACAGCTTAATTCTGCCGGTATCCATACCTTTTTCCAATTGACGGCAATCGGCCCCGATTCCCTGTATGAAATCCTGGACAGGAAGGTGGGCCGGGCATTGATCCGTCTCTGGATCGAAGAGGCAAAGGAGCTGAATTCTTAATCAACGGCTATAATGGGGTATTGCAAATGACCAATGAGATGTCGGATATGTCCGAAATTGAGGCCGGTAAGGTGAAACTGACAGATGAACGGTTTCTGCTTCAAAAACTCCTTGAAGAGATACAGGACACGTTCATTCAAAAGATTAGAAATAAAAACCTGGATTTCAGAATTCAATTGCTGGATGACTGCCATTTGATTTCCGACAGGAGACGGTTAAAACAGATCCTGATAAACCTGGTTGATAATGCCGTGAAATTTACTGAAAAAGGAAGCATAACGATTGTCGGTGATACCACGCGAAAAAGGTCTGTTATACTGACGGTTGCCGATACCGGCATCGGTATCAAAAAGGAACAGGTGGCGGCATTGTTTAATCCATGTCATCGCCCGGATTTACCATTGAAGCAGACATCCCGGGAAGCGGGTATGCGGCTTTACCTGTCTCAAAAATTAGCCAGGCTTATGGGTGGAGAAATTACAGTTGAAAGCCTTTACGGGAAAGGCAGCCGGTTCTCTCTTTTCATTCCCCGGAAAAGAACCGGATCAGATGCCGATGGAAGATCTGCCGTTGTTTGAGACGCATTTCACCTGATATCAGTGTTTGGAATATTTAAAATCCCGGTAACGAATCCGATAATCCGTTTCTATAATTATTTTAAGTTTTTACCTATAGGGTATGATTTGCCCACCCGAATAATGTTATCCCAAAAACCCTTCATTTATTAATACTATTTAGTTAATGGGTTGCGCACCATCCCCGGCCATCGGCAAGGTGCCGGACTCAGGGCGGCAAGGCGTGACGGGTCAATACGTCATACTTTGCAGGGAGGAACGACCGCAGGCGGTGCCGTATGGCGGATCAGGGTCGTTTTGAGGTGCGGTTTATATGAAAAACCCTTGATAAACTGTGAGAATTCGATAGGATTTGCTGTGGGCAGACCCGGATAACATAGGTGATTTGTTGCTTGATCTATTCCCGGGTCCTATGGAAAAGCAGCAGTTTATAACATGGAGTCGGCAGTTGAAACCGGTTTTAAAAAGATACAGGCAGGCGGGGACGATCCGTTTGCCGGTCATTGAACGGCCCGGCGGTTTTGCCCTTTTTTGTGTTGTCCTTTTCTGTTTCCTGGGGATCTGCGGGTATTTCAGCACCCAATTGCTTCGTGAGGAAAACCAGATAAAAACCCACCGGCACCTGATGGAACTCTTATCAGAACAGATTGAAAATATTGTTACACAGCATTTCAAGATCGTACAGGCGCTGTCCCGGGATCAGGCCATCCTCGATTTGCTGGAGGGCCGGGGTAATCCGCCGAACCCGGACCTCACGTATGTGCTTGAGACAGCCCGCCTGATATCTGAGGCCGACCGGATCTATGCCCTGGATCATAACGGGATCATTGTTTCAAGCACAAGGGGGAGCGGCCATTCAATTATTGGTGACAATTATGCATTTCGCCCGTATTTCAAGGATGCGTGGAAGGGCCGGACCACGGTCTTTCCGGCATTTGACGACAGATCCGGCCGCATGGAACTGCATCTGAGCACCCCCATTTACGGGACATCAAATGAATCGATTGACGGGGTGCTGGCCCTGGAATTTGATATTTCAGTGGTGGAAGATCTGTTGTATCAGCGGGCAGAACGGATCGGGCTGCTTTCGCCCGACGGGATTATCTTTACCAGCAATCATCCCGGATGGATATTTCACTCGATCAGGCCGCTGGCAAAAAACCGTCTTGAAAACCTCCGGGAAATTAAGCAGTTCAGCGGAAAAAAAATTATTCCCCTGAACCTGGACCTGAACCGGAAAATCGTCCAAATTGAAGAAGAAAACTACTATACCGCCCTTGTCCCCATGCCCATCAGCGGGTGGAAACTGGTTTCGTTTCAAAAAAAAGACACCCGGCCGGCCCTTCCGCTTTATTATAAACTTCTGGTGGGTACGGGTCTGTTTGTCACCGGCGGCCTGGCCATGCTGGTCTTTTTTCTGCTGATCAATATTCAAAGGCAGAAAAAGACCCAATCCGAACTTTTCCGAACCCAGGAAAAGTATTCGAGCATCTTCAGAAATGCGGTGATGGGTATCTACCAGTCCACCATTGACGGCCATTTTATTGAGGTCAATCCGTCCATGGCAAAAATCCTTGGATTTGATACTCCGGGAGAGCTGGTAAAAAAGATCAAAAGAATCGATTACCAGGTTTATGTCCATTCGGACGACCGCCGGACGTTTCTTAAAAATGTACTGAAAAATAACCGGATCAGTGGATTTGAAACCCAGTTTTTAAAAAAAAACGGAGAAAAAATATGGGTGCAATTGTCGGGGCGTCTGGCCCATGCCCCCGGGACTGACGCGCCGTTTCTGGAAGGATTCTGCATCGATATTACAGAGAAGAAAAACAGTCAGAAGCGATCTGCCATGCGGCAGCAGCAGCTGCTGGCCGCCGACCGCATGATTTCCATGGGCGTGCTTGCATCGGGGGTGGCCCACGAGATCAATAATCCCAATACCTTTATCCATTCAAATGCCCAGTTTCTTTCAGATGCGTGGAACCAGGTACAGATCATTTTAGACGACTACTATGAAAAGAACGGGGATTTTATTATTTCCGGACTTCCATATTCCCGGCTAAAAGAAAAGTTTCCCGTGGTCAGTATACGGATCCTGGAAGGATCGCGGCGAATCGCGCGGATCATTAAAGAACTCCGGAATTATTCAAGAAATGATGAATCATTGGCCCATGCGCCCATCGATGTCAACAAGGTGGTCCGATCGGCACTGGTCCTATTGGAAAACATGATTAAAAAGAGTACCCAACGGTTTAAACTGGAATTAAATGAAGGGATTCCATTGGTTCTGGGTAATTTTCAACGGCTTGAACAGGTGATTGTCAATATTGTTCAAAACGCCTGCCAGGCCATTGAAGATGATAAACAGGCCCTATCCGTTTCATCGTTCTACAGCCGGTCAAATGAGAGAATCGTCATTATCTGCAGGGATGAGGGAATCGGGATACCTGCGGATAATTTAAAACGGATACTCGACCCGTTTTTTACGACAAAACGGGATTCCGGCGGCACCGGCCTGGGGTTGTCGATTTCGTCAACCATTATACAGGAGTTGGACGGAGATCTGGATATTCAGTCGGAAACCGGCAAAGGAACGGTTGTCCGGGTTGAACTGACGCCTGCAGCCGTAAAGGACGGAAAAAATGCGGTTTAAACGGCCGGTCTGGAAAATATATTTTTATGTATGCATACAACAGCTTTGAAAGGGGATCATGTCAGGTCATCGTTCCATATTGATTGCAGAAGATGAGGCGGAAGTTCTGGAAGGATTTGAACTGATGCTCAATTCAGGGGGGTTTTTTGATACGATTGCCTGCTCGAACAGCCGGGATATCCTGCCGTTGCTTGAAAAAAGAGAGGATATAGAAGTTATTTTGCTGGATCTGCTGATGCCGTCCATGAAAGGGTGGGAGCTGTTGCCGCTTATTTCCGAAAAGTTTCCCCACATACCGGTGATTGTGGTTACGGCACTGGATGAACTTGAGATGGCGGTCTCCTGCATGAAAGCCGGGGCATTTGATTACCTGGTAAAACCGGTTGAAAAAATGCGGCTGCTGACCTGCGTGAGACGGGCGGTTGAAAAAAGAAGTGTCTACCGGGAAAATATGGCATTGAAAAAGCAGATTCTATCCGGTTCCCTGGCGCATCCGGCCGCCTTTGAGTCCATCATTACCCGGAGCCGTTCCATGCTGGCCATATTCA
>JANQML010000167.1 GCA_028280105.1 Desulfobacula sp.
TGATGAAGTCTTAAAAGCGTCTTTAAATTCAAAGCTTTTGTTGTATCGTCAACTGATTTCATCTTTTATGATAAAATTTTTATGCAACGTTGAGGTTAAGAAAATATAACTCAATATGATTGGCATATTTAGAAAAAAATGTGCTATGTAAATTATGTTCACACCTATTTTGGTGTAAATGGAATTTAACAAAAACAGTAAAGGAGTTTTCCACCATGGCCGGAAAAGAACACATACCTCTACCACAAGATACAAAAGCCTTTATTTGTGAAGGGTGCGGTGCTGTCTCTTTGGATGCAAACAATATCTGCAAAGTTCAGGGAAAAGGTAAGAAATCAGATTGGTGCGGCGTTAAAGGATCAAAACCGCCCAAACTCTGTTCTACAAAAGAGCACACCGACAGATGGCAATGCCGAAATTGCGGCCAGACAGCTGTCAATCCCATGTTGTTGTGTGATCCGGAAAAACTGGACATATCCGAATGAGGTTTGATTTGAGGCGATTGGCAGACTGACCTCGGACGTTTTGAATCATAATAAAAACTTGAATTAAAAAGATTCGTGTTGTGTAAATATCCTGGTCCCAATGGCCGGGATATTTTCTTTTGAAAATATTTTTTTCAAAATGGTCATCATTAAGCGTTGGTTATTTAATTGTTTTAAAATTTTGTTTCGCTTTTTCTCTTTAAAATTGGCGAGAAGTCTTTTCCGCATCTGATTTTTCCAACTCATGTCGGCGGCTTTTTTCATAGTAAATATCGTCTCTGAGTAAAATTCATCAGATATATAAAAAGAGTCATTTAAATCCGGATGTCAGCAGCCCTTATATTTACTGCCTTGAAACGATCGGGTGAGATATTGTCGACGTTTTTTTCCCGAATATAACGCCTTCTTGAAAAGAGGGCTTTCGCATGGACTCACCGGATCAGAAACCAGCCGGCAATTAAACCGGTATATGGATTTGAGCTTGCGGTTTGGTCACCTGATTCTGTTTTTTTGTTTCAAAGTGGTGATTGGCATGATAAATTCGCCAAAAGCAGGATGTCGTTTTAACAGGGTCGAATATCAATGAGCAAATATTTTAGCCGATCGGATAAAAAATATTTTAACCGCCAGAAAAAGATTATTGTCATGGCGTTTGGCCTGACAATTCGAAGGCGGTTATGGCTTTGCCTTCTGATATGCGGGTTATCTTTTTCCACGGCAGGGGCTAAAGAACGTGTCCTTGAATTAAGCTGGAGCCAGGATGTGCATCTAATGGCTCCGTGGATGGATGTGCTGGAAGACCCACAGGGAAAACTAACCTGGAAGGATCTGCATGAACCGGAATACGCTTCCCGGTTTTATCCCGTTGACACACCCGCCCTTAATTTCGGTCTGACTTCTTCGGTGTTCTGGCTCCGTTTCCGGGTTGCCAACGGTACGGACGGAAGAGGAACGGTTTCGTTTGAACGGATATTTGATCCGGGCACAGCGTTTCCAGGACGTGTCAGATGGGCGCTTTACGACGGCCCCACCGGCAGTCTGATCTCTGCCAACGGATTGGAGAGCGCCGACGGAGATATGGTCCAGCTGACCATTACACCGGCTTCCCGGCTCTATTACCTTCGGGTTCATTCCGACACCGGGCTGATTCTCTACCCGCAGTTCTCCACATGGCGGGGCGTGTTGGAGAAAAAGCGGCTGACTGCCCTGGGATTCGGTCTCTTTTACGGTATTATGACGGCTGTCATGGTTTACAATCTGCTCTTATTTTTTTCGTTCAACGATCTGGGGTATCTCTGGTATGTGCTTCATCTGGTTTTTACCGTTTTATACTTCATGGGAGTCAACGGATTGACCGAGCAATACCTGTTGCCCGGGCAACCGGATCTGGTGGGAATGCTTAACCGGTCGTTTCTCAGTATGATGACTGCCACCATGGCATTGCTGACCCGTACCTTTTTGACTACCCGGGACCGAACCCCGCTGCTGGACAATATTTTGAACGGCCTGTTTTTTCTATCCTGCATTCTGGCGGTTTTGAATCCGGTTATGCC